>NZ_JYDF01000053.1:0-13230 GCF_003263525.1 Rahnella sp. NRRL B-41462
CCGATAACCAGCCAGACCATGGACTCGAGGGGGAGTTTACGCTTGCGTAGGGTGACGGTGTCAGTGAGAGAAAAAGCTTGCTGAATGAGGTCAGGAGACAGGAGGTCAGCGAGGCTTTGAACTTCATCGGGGGCAGTGAGATTGATAATACCGAGAGCTTGTGAAAGTTCCATTTAAAAAGGGTCCATGATGAGCATGAACCCTTTTTACACGAGCCACCGGATCGGTCAACTGATCCTTAAACGATCGGCATTACGCTCAGCGCCCTTTTTTGTTGCCTGCAATCAGGATTTACGGCGCAGGAATGGTGAAGCGTTTGTGGATGTTTTCCAGATCAGCGAGGATTTCCTCATCGAGTGTCAGATCCTGACTGTCGATGTTGATCTTCAGTTGTTCCATTGTGGTTGCGCCCAGCAGCGTGCTGGCCACGAACGGTTGCTGACGCACAAAGGCCAGCGCCATCTGAGAAGGATCCAGATTACGTTTCTTCGCCAGCGCGACATATTCAGCAATCGCCGCTTCAGCCTGCGGTGATGAGTAACGGGTGAAACGACTGAACAACGTATTACGCGCCCCGGCCGGTTTCGCACCGTTAAGGTATTTACCGCTCAGCGTGCCGAATGCCAGGCTGGAATAGGCCAGCAGTTCAACCCCTTCGTGCTGACTGATCTCCGACAAACCGATTTCAAAGCTGCGGTTCAGCAGGCTGTAGGGGTTTTGAATCGAAACGATACGCGGCAAATCATGTTTCTCCGCCAGTTGCAGGTAACGCATCACGCCCCACGGGGTTTCGTTAGAAACGCCGATATAGCGGATTTTACCGGCACGAACCTGTTCATTCAGCGCTTCCAGCGTTTCCAGCAAGGTAACCGGAGACTGCTCTTCGGTGTACTGATAACTCAGTTTGCCAAAGAAGTTGGTCTGACGCTGTGGCCAGTGCAACTGATAAAGATCCAGATAATCCGTATTCAGACGTTGCAAACTGGCATCCAGCGCCGCGCGGATATTTTTGCGATCCAGCATCTGAGCCGGACGAATGGCGTTGTCATTGCCGCGGGAAGGCCCGGAGACTTTGCTCGCCAGAACAATTTTCTCACGGTTGCCACGGGCTTTCAGCCAGCTGCCGATATAGCTTTCCGTCAGCCCCTGGGTTTCAGGACGCGGCGGAACGGGATACATCTCTGCGGTATCAATCAGGTTGATGCCCGCCGCAACGGCGTAATCGAGTTGCTGGTGGGCGTCGGCTTCGCTGTTTTGTTCACCAAAAGTCATGGTGCCAAGTCCCAGTAAGCTCACTTCTAAAGAACTGTGGGGTATACGGTGATATTGCATTGCCGGTCTTCCTTTATATCTGAGAATGTCAGCCTGTTAGAAAAAGCGCCTTAACTGACTATATACAAGGCTGGCAGATGGGGGAAGTGGCAGTGTGTGCGGGAGGAACGACGCGGTCGGTGGATAAAATAACAAAGAGCCAGTCCTGATAACTGGCTCTGCGACGGGTTAAGAAGCGTAATGCTTAACGCTTCATCACCTGGCTGACGTTGTCATTATTGATCTGGCGGTCGTTGCCTTGTTCGTCTGTGTAACTCAGCAGTCCGGTAGATTTATCCAGCTTAGGTTTACCATCAGTCAGGATCATATTGCCGTCTTTGGTTGAGATCACATAATCGCTGGCACAGCCCGCGAGGCTCAACACCACAAGCGCAGCACCGACCGCCATTAAAGTTTTCTTCATCATCGTTAACGTTCCTTTTTGTTGTACCGAAGATATTCACATTTAGCGTAGCAAACTATCCCGCAGGCAGCGGGAAATGATATCGGTTAAAGCTGAAAATGGCGGGCCAGAAGCGCCGCCGTAAAACGCTTTTTCAAATAGAAGCCGCGCGGCAGCGTCAAAATGGGTTGCCCTGACTCTCCGATCGCTTCCGTCAGCGCTTTGCTGTTGGCAGCTTTGGGGCGAATTTGCAGGTATTCCCCATGTCGGGCTGTGATGCTTTCGACTTTACCCAGAACAATCAAATCCATCAGTTCTTCCCAGTCCTGACGCAGTTGCTCATCTTCTTCCTCAGAGGGTTGCCATAATAAAGGCGCCCCGATGTGGCGCTCAGCCAGGGGGATCTGGCGCTCACCTTCGACCGGTATCCACAAAACTCGCGCCAGTTTATGGCGCACATGGCTGTTTTCCCACGTCACACCACTGTTACCGGTTAACGGGGCAACGCAGACAAATGTGGTTTCCAGCGGCCTGCCACGGGAATCAATTGGGATCGTTTTCAGCTCAATGCCAATATCAGCGAAATCCTGCTCCGGTTTACTTCCTGCAATGGCGCCGAGATACACCTCAAGCAACATACCGACCCAGCCTTTCTCCCGTTTAAGGTTCTCAGGAATGGGCAGGCCAGCGTGAGCGGCCAGTTCACCCAGCGTATGACCCGCCAGCGATTGTGCGCGGTGCAACAGTTGCTGTTCGTTGTGCGGAGGCTGGGTGGCAGGTAAAGGAATAGACATAAAAAAACAACGCTCACTCAATAGATTAAATTTCGTACTGCTTTTGTCATGCACAGTGAATAAAAACTTATCCCTGTGGAGCAATGAAATAATAGCATGATTTGTCTTAGTTTTTTTTCAGGTTTCTGACTTCTTTTGCGCCTTAACGATTAGGTTGATCACCTGTTGAAGGCGACAATGAACAGGATCTTCCACCTACTTATCCACAGATTTCTTGGATAACCCTGCCTGAATTCGATCACTGGTTCGATTTACAGGCTTGACGGGAGGGGTTTTATCCAATTTTTGGGGCAATGACGTCAACTTTTAGACGATCGCTGTGGATAAAAACAACATTGGTGGATCTTTCGCCAGATCACTTGAAGGTGTGAGATAACTCTCATTTTTAACCGTGGGATAACTCTGTTTAATGTGAATAAGTATTTGTTTTTAAAAATTTTTATCGGAGCATGTTTTCCCGGTAAAAATAAGTTAAGAAGAGTTTTACCCTGCTTACTCTGAAGTTCTTCACATACCTATCCACAGAAAAAGTGAATAAAATCGCAGGTGATTTCTAAAATCTGTTTATAACTTGGCGTATAACTGTGAGTTATCCCATTTTTATTCATGCTGATCGGTATTAACCAGTGGTTTACCGCCTGTTGGTAGTATGAAACAATCAGTACATCTATGAGTTTAGCTATTGGGGTAGTCCGGTGATCGATGATGATGGCTACCGCCCGAATGTTGGTATTGTAATCTGTGACAAGCAGGGTCAGGTGTTGTGGGCCAGACGATACGGCCAGCACTCCTGGCAGTTTCCACAAGGGGGCATAAACCCTGGTGAAACCGCTGAGCAGGCCATGTACCGCGAGCTGTTTGAGGAAGTGGGGCTTGGCCGTAAAGATGTCCGTATTCTGGCTTCAACCCGTAACTGGTTACGTTATAAATTGCCAAAACGTTTGGTGCGTTGGGACACAAAGCCGGTTTGTATCGGCCAAAAGCAAAAATGGTTCTTGCTGCAACTGATGTGTAACGATGCTGATATCAATATGCAGCGCAGCAGTACGCCTGAATTTGATGGCTGGCGTTGGGTGAGTTTCTGGTATCCGGTTCGTCAGGTGGTGTCATTTAAGCGCGATGTTTACCGGCGTGTAATGAAAGAGTTTTCCACCACGATTATGCCGATGCAGGAAGTCTCCCTTCCCAGGACATCGCCCGCCTATCGTCGTAAAAGAGGCTAAGTCACGAAGAGATGCTCACGCGTTTGCGAGAAATTGTTGAAAAGGTAGCAATGGCGTCCAGCCTCAATGATGCGCTGGACGTACTGGTCAACGAAACCTGCCTGGCGATGGACACGGAAGTCTGTTCCGTCTATCTCGCTGACAATGACCGCCGTTGTTATTACCTGATGGCGACGCGAGGTTTGAAAAAACCTCGCGGGCGGACTATTACGCTGGCGTTTGATCAGGGGATTGTGGGTCTGGTAGGGCGTCTGGCTGAGCCCATTAACCTTGCCGATGCGCAGAGCCATCCCAGTTTTAAATATATCCCCGCCGTAAAAGAAGATCTTTTCCGATCCTTCCTGGGTGTGCCGATCATTCACCGCCGTCAGTTGCTGGGTGTGCTGGTTATTCAGCAACGCGAACACCGGCAGTTCGACGAAAGTGAAGAGTCGTTTATGGTCACGCTCGCCACTCAGCTGGCGGCGATCCTTTCTCAGGCACAGCTTAATGTGCTTTACGGGCGCTTTCGCCAGACGCGCGTTCGTGCACTTGCCGCATCGCCGGGTGTGGCCATCGGTATCGGCTGGCAGGACAGCTCGCAACCTTCGCTCGATCACGTTTATATGGCGTCTACGCTGGATACCGTCCGTGAACGCGAACGTCTGACCCGGGCCCTGGAAGACGCCGGTGCTGAGTTCCGCCGTTTCAGTAAACGTTTCGCGGCGAGTGCGCAGAAAGAAAGCGCGGCGATTTTTGACCTCTACTCTCACCTTCTTAATGATGCACGCCTCAAGCGTGAACTGTTCGCTCAAATAGATCAGGGCGCCGTCGCGGAGTGGGCAGTTAAAAAGGTCGTGGAAGAGTTTGCGGCGCAGTTTGCCAGCTTGCAGGATACCTATCTGCGTGAGCGTGGCAGCGATTTACGTGCGCTGGGCCAGCGGCTGGTTTTCCATCTTGATGATACGATTCAGGGCAACACACAGTGGCCGGAACGTTTTATTCTGGTTGCCGACGAACTGACCGCTACTTTGTTGGCCGAAATGCCGCAGGACCGGCTGGCAGGTGTGGTAGTTCGTGATGGTGCAGCTAACTCGCATGCGGCGATTTTGGTCCGTGCGATGGGCGTGCCGACCGTGATGGGCGCCGATATTCAGCCTGCACTGCTCAGCCAGCGACAGCTGATTGTCGATGGTTATCGCGGTGAACTGCTGATTGATCCGGAAGCCGTACTGGTCACGGAATACACGCGGCTGATCAGCGAAGAAATGGAGCTGAGTCAGAAGGCTGAAGATGATGTTGAGCAACCTGCAGCGCTGAAAAGCGGTGAGCGGGTGAAAGTGATGCTCAACGCCGGTCTGAGTGCTGACCATGAAAAATTGTTCGGCAGCCGCGTTGACGGCGTCGGGCTGTATCGCACCGAAATTCCTTTCATGTTGCAAAGCGGCTTCCCTTCTGAAGAAGAGCAGGTCGCGCAATATCAGGGCATGTTGCAGTTGTTTCCGCAAAAGCCGGTGACATTGCGAACGCTGGATATCGGCTCTGATAAACAGCTGCCTTATATGCCGATCAGCGAGGAAAACCCTTGTCTGGGCTGGCGCGGTATTCGTATTACTCTCGATCAGCCTGAAATTTTCCTGATTCAGGTTCGCGCGATGCTGCGTGCCAATGCTGCGACCGGAAATCTCGGTATTCTGTTGCCGATGGTTACCAGCCTTGAAGAGATTGATGAGGCACGTCGTTTAATCGATCGTGCGGGACGTGAAGTGGAAGAACAGTTGGGTTACGAGCTGCCACACACGCGTCTTGGCGTAATGATCGAAGTCCCATCAATGGTCTTTATGTTGCCTGCATTGGCCGGAAGAGTGGAATTTATTTCCGTCGGTACCAACGATCTGACGCAATATCTGCTCGC
Source organism: Rahnella sp. NRRL B-41462 (assembly GCF_003263525.1). NCBI lineage: Bacteria > Pseudomonadati > Pseudomonadota > Gammaproteobacteria > Enterobacterales > Yersiniaceae > Rahnella > Rahnella sp. NRRL B-41462. The sequence continues at coordinate 5,626 of NZ_JYDF01000053.1, forward strand.
TGTTGATCGCAACAATACCCGCGTTGCCGGGCTGTATGACAGCCTGCATCCGGCGATGCTGCGGGTGCTCAAACAAATTGTCACCACCGCTGAGGTTGCCGGGCTGGATGTCAGCTTATGCGGCGAGATGGCGGGTGACCCGATGGGTGCGTTACTGCTTACCGGGATGGGCTTTCGTAATCTCAGTATGAACGGGCGCAGTGTTGCCCGTGTAAAATACCTGCTTCGCCGTATCGAACTTCATGATGCCGAAGAGCTTGCCGGTCGGGTGCTGCAGGCGCATTTTACGACGGACGTTCGTCATATGACCGCTGCTTTTATGGAAAGACGCGGGTTGGGCGGCCTGATCCGTGGTGGTAAATAAGCACCAGAGTTGATGCTTTGTACCGTATTACTCCCATCCTGCTCGCTTTCCGGCACAGGATGAGATGATTTTTTACAGAACTTTTCCAGCGGCTTAGCCCCGGAAAACCTTCCGGCTATGCTACTATTCGCTCCCTGCTGGCCCCTGAACGGGCAATAATCATAAACAATTTGTGGTGATAGATGAGCAACAGCTATCTGGCGTTTCCCCAGTTTGATCCGGTGATTTTCTCAATCGGACCGGTATCTCTCCACTGGTACGGACTGATGTACTTAGTTGGTTTTGTCTTCGCGATGTGGCTGGCAGTACGCCGTGCCAATAAGCCAGGCAGCGGCTGGACAAAAGATGAAGTTGAAAACTTGCTGTATGCTGGTTTCCTGGGGGTATTCCTCGGTGGTCGTATCGGTTACGTTTTCTTCTACAACCTGCCTTTATTCCTCGATAACCCGCTTTATCTTTTCAAGGTCTGGGATGGCGGCATGTCTTTCCACGGCGGCCTGATTGGCGTAATCGTGGTCATGCTGATTTTCGCCCATCGAACCAAACGCAACTTCTTCCAGGTTTCCGACTTTATCGCTCCGCTGATCCCGTTTGGACTTGGCGCAGGTCGTTTGGGTAACTTCATTAATGGTGAACTCTGGGGCCGTGTGACCACAGATGTGCCATGGGCAATGCTGTTCCCGGGATCCCGTCAGGAAGATATCGCCATTGCTGCCGCTGACCCTAAATGGCAGCCTTTGTTGAACCAGTACGGCGTATTACCGCGCCATCCTTCCCAGCTGTATGAACTGCTGCTTGAAGGCATCGTGCTATTCATCATTCTGAACATATTCATCCGTAAATCACGCCCGATGGGCGCGGTATCAGGCTTGTTCCTGATCGGATATGGCTTATTCCGTATTATCGTTGAACACTACCGTCAGCCGGATGCACAGCTCGGTCTGTTCGACGGGATCATCAGCATGGGGCAGGTTCTGTCCATTCCAATGGTTGTCATTGGCCTGATTGTGATGGTCTGGGCATATCGCCGTCCGCAGAAACAATTGTCGTGAGGTAACATGAAACAGTATCTGGATTTAATGCAGAAAGTGCTCGATGAGGGCACCCCTAAAGCCGACCGTACCGGTACAGGCACGCTGTCGATTTTTGGTCATCAGATGCGTTTCAACTTGCAGGAAGGTTTCCCGCTGGTCACCACCAAACGCTGTCACTTGCGCTCAATCATTCATGAACTCCTGTGGTTCCTGAAAGGTGAAACTAACATCGCCTATCTGCGTGAAAATAATGTCAGCATCTGGGATGAGTGGGCAGATGAGAATGGCGACCTCGGCCCGGTTTACGGCAAGCAATGGCGTGCCTGGGGCGCGGCTGACGGCAGGCAAATCGACCAACTGGCGAGCGTTGTTGAACAGCTGAAAAAAGACCCGGATTCACGCCGCATTATCGTGTCGGCGTGGAATGTGGGTGAACTGGATCAGATGGCGCTGGCACCTTGCCACGCGTTCTTCCAGTTCTATGTGGCCGACGGGAAACTGTCTTGTCAGTTGTATCAGCGTTCATGCGACGTTTTCCTCGGACTGCCGTTTAACATCGCCAGCTACGCGCTGCTGGTGCATATGATGGCGCAGCAATGTGATCTGGAAGTCGGTGATTTTGTCTGGACCGGTGGTGATACACATCTGTACAGCAACCACATGGAACAGACACATCTGCAACTGACGCGTGAGCCTCGTGCATTGCCAAAACTTGTCATTAAACGCAAACCTGCCTCCCTGTTTGATTACAACTTCGAAGATTTCGAGATTGAAGGGTACGATCCGCATCCCGCAATCAAAGCGCCGGTCGCGATCTGATTCCTTGTTTTTACCGCCTGACAGCACTGTCAGGCGGCCATTTCCCTTTTATCCGGCTTTCCCTCTGCTCCACTTTTTACGCCTTTTACTGACGATTCCAATCCCGATTTACATCCCGATGCTATCCCTGCGAGACATCACGCAACTTATTTGTCGCGTGGATTTCGTTGCACCGATAGTTCTCACGACATCCTGGAAAAAATGACTCTCCCAGTGGCGGAAAAAATCTAAATGCCTATTTTGGCCGCATGAAAACATTTGAGCGGGCAGGGGAAGAGGGAATGTCGCTGATAGAAATGATGGTTGTTGTGACTTTGGTCGCCATGTGCACATTGTGGGGAATCCACACCTGGCGCGATTATCAGCAGGCATTAAAGCTTGAGCAATCTGCGCAGCAACTGCGTTTGTATTTGTACGGGGTGCAGGCCGAAGCCAATAATTACAATCGTTCTGCTGTCTTATGGGGCATTGCCGGTGCTAATGGATGTGTGGGGAGCGGAACCCGCCCTTCAGGTTGTCATAGTGCCGTGGGTAAAATATTCGCCATCAATGAACCCGGTGTGGAGTTACTCGCTGTCAGTGAAAAAACTATGGGTTTTTACGGCCTGCGTAATGCCGCACTTGCCGGACATATCACACTAAAAAATTCAGCGGGTAGTTTGCGAATCGTACTTTCTGTCAGAGGACGGTTACGTACGTGTAGTGAAAATCAGCCTTTACTGAGTATCGGCTTATGCCAGTGAATTTAGCCCGTTGTCAGGGATTCACGCTGCCTGAAGTCATGATTGCGATGGGGATTGGCAGCATGCTGATGCTCAGTGCCGCGCAAATCTATCCGCTGATGCGCCAGAGAAGCCAGAGTCTGGGCCGACATTATCAGCTCGAGCAACTGTTGCGCCAGACTACTTTTGCCATTGGCAAAGATATTCGCCGGGCCGGTTTCTGTAACGGAACCTGCGCGGGTAAATCTGTCATCATCGGCAACGCTGCGGGTGAAGCAACCAGCTCCTGCATCCTTGTTATCTATGACCTGAACCGCAACGGAACATGGGATAAGCCCGGGACGGCGGACTCTGAATACTTTGGTTACCGTTTGCGTCAGGGCGGTATTGAGATCCAGCGCGGGGCGGGTGATTGCAGCAGTGGAGGTTGGGAAAAACTCCTCGACCCTGCTGAAGTCAGCGTGACCCGGTTCGTGGTAACCGAGGTCGCAGCAAGTGGCTCCGGCCGCTTGTATTCTCTGCAACTTGAAGCCAGCTGGAGCAAAAATCCTTTCATCCACCGGCAGGTGACCGAGATGATTGCAGGCCACGTCTTATGACAGCAGCAAAAATGCGCGATTCGTCCAGACAGCGGGGGAGCGCCATGATCCTGAGTATTCTGGTGATGATGGGATTAGGGCTGATTGCCCTTAACTCGCTGCAACAGCAACTTTCCGCCGGGCTTGCGCTGACGTCAAATCAGCACCGCTATGTCATTGCCCGGGAAAATGCAGCCTCAGCATTAGCATGGGGTATCCGCCAGTCATGGAAAGACAGCCGCGAACCTCTCTGGCAGTGCCGGGATATGCCCGCAGGCCTCATTGTTTCAGGAAGTGGCAGGACGTGTACCCGGCCTTCATTGCGTCAGGATATCTTTCTGGTTCGTGGTGAGGGACGCATGGCTGAAGGCAATGAGCCGGTTATGCAGTATCAGCAAGTCAGTATTAAAAAACAGACTGGTGGAAATCTGATTTTTTCACCGCTGACACAGGGATGGCTGGATTTTTGTCCTGAGGCTGATGAGCAGATCTGCAATGAATGAAAGCCACTCAGCACAGCAAGGTTTCAGCCTCACGGAAGCGCTCATCGTCATGTTGTTCTTGTCAGTTTCCATTCTGGGCCTCCTGAATTATTACCAATCACTGAGCAATGGGTTTATGCGTCAGTGGCAGGTTCAGCAGGCGTGGTCAGAAGCACATTCCCAGCTTGAAGCATATTCAGTGGCAGGAAAGGGGACTGAGCCTTTAGCGAAAGATTGGGAATATCGGTTTACAGGCATTTCAGATGCACAATCCTGCAAGCTGGTCACTGCGACAATTCAAACGCCGGCAAAATATCAGGCAATATTGCAGCGCTTAATATGCAATTTTGGCCCCTGAAGTTGTGCCTGTAAGCCGCATATTACCGGACAAAAATACTGTTAAGCCACTTGCAATGGCGGGCTAACAGCTTAGAGTGGTTTAACAGGGTTATTTTTCCCTATAGGGAGCAATTGGCTTTATGGTTAAAACGTGACGGAACATAGGAAGAAAATCCCGATTCGATTTTTTTCACAACTATCCTGTTTCTGCGGGGTCTTAGCAGGCTTAACCGCTCAAAACAGCTTGTTGAGGTTCATCTACCGGTGAGCTGTATATTTATTGCCCGTGTGGCACGTTTATTCGATTGAGGGAGAGTGGCAATGTTAAAACACGTTACCCGCATTTCCGGGGTACTGTTGTTATTGACCTTTTGGGCCCCTGTTGTTTCAAGTGCAGCCGACTGGCAGCCTTTTGCACAAGCTATCAATAAAAGTCAGAACGACCCTCGCCAGTATCAGGCAATTAAACTGGCTAATGATATGACCGTCTTGCTGGTTTCTGACTCTCAAGCCCCCAAATCACTCGCCGCGCTCGCCATTCCTGTCGGTTCGCTGGAGGATCCTGATTCTCAGCTGGGTCTTGCCCACTATACTGAGCACATGTTACTGATGGGCTCGAAGAAATATCCTCAGCCGGAAAGTCTGTCTGAATTCCTTAAGAAACACGGTGGCAGCCACAATGGCAGCACTGCTTCTTACCGTACCGCGTTTTATCTTGAAGTAGAAAACGATGCCTTGCCAGAAGCGGTAGATCGCCTTGCAGATGCTATCGGTGAACCGTTGTTAGACCCCGCCAACGGGGACCGTGAGCGTAATGCGGTGAACGCTGAACTGACCATGGCCCGATCACGTGACGGCATGCGGATGGCGCAAGTTCGCGCAGAGACATTAAATCCCAGGCATCCGGCGTCCCGTTTTTCAGGCGGAAACCTGGATACGTTGAAAGATAAACCGGGCAGTAAGCTTCATGATCAGCTGACGGCTTTTTATCAGCGCTACTATTCTGCCAACCTGATGGTCGGTGTGATTTACAGTAATAAACCGTTGCCTGAACTTGCTGAGCTGGCCGCCACAACCTTTGGTCAGATTGCCAATCACCACGCAGCTGTGCCGCCGATTACGGTCCCGACATTAACAGCAGACCAAAAGGGTGAGTTTATCCATTTCGTTCCTGCACAGCCGCGCAAAGAATTACGGGTTGAATTTGCAATTGATAATAATAGTGCCCATTTTCGCAGTAAAACCGACACCTATATCAGCTATCTGATGGGTAACCGCAGCCCGAATACCTTATCAGACTGGTTACAGAAGCAAGGCTATGCCGATGGGATCAGCGCAGGTGCGGACCCGATGGTTAACCGTAATATGGGCGTATTCAATATCTCTGTTTCCCTGACTGATAAGGGACTGGCGCAGCGCGATACGGTTATTGCAGCCATTTTCAACTATCTCAACGAAATACGCGCTCAGGGCATCAAAAAAACCTATTTTGATGAAATTGCCCACGTTATGGCGCTCGACTTCCGCTATCCGGCGCTGACGCGTGATATGGATTATGTCGAATGGCTGGTGGACACCATGTTGCGGGTCCCTGTCGAGCACGTTCTCGACTCACCTTATCTGACTGACCAGTATGACCCCAAAGCGATTGAGGCACGTCTAACAGAAATGACGCCGCAAAATGCGCGTTACTGGATCATCAGTCCGAACGAGCCGCACAATAAAGTGGCCTACTTCGTTAATGCGCCTTATGAAATTGATAAAGTTCCCGCGCAAACCTACTCGCAGTGGCAGACGTTGGGGAAGGGGATTTCGCTGTCGCTGCCGGCGCTGAATCCGTACATTCCTGATTCACTTGCGCTGGTCACTAAAGATTCGACGGCGACGAAACCTCAGCTGCTGGTTGAAGATAAAGGTTTGCGTGTGTTCTACATGCCGAGTCGTTATTTTGCTGATGAGCCTAAAGCCAATGTGACTGTTTCTTTCCGCAATGAGCAGTCGCTCAGCACGGCTAAAAATCAGGTGCTCTATGGCCTGACGGATTACCTCACCGGCGTGGCTTTTGATCAGCTGAGTTATCAGGCATCCATTGGCGGGATCACGTTCGGGACATCTCCGGATAACGGTTTGCAGTTTACTGCCACAGGTTTTACCGAGTGTCTGCCTGATTTACTGGCAGCGCTGGTTGATAACTACCCCGATTTCAAACCGACTCAGGAACAGCTTGATCAGGCGAAATCATGGTATCTCGAACGCTTAGCTTCAGCAGATAAAGGAAAAGCGTTTGAGCTGGCGCTGCAACCGGTTCAGTTACTTTCGCGGGTGCCTTACACCGAGCGCAGCGAGCGTGAAAAGCTGGTTTCTGCCATCACACTGGATGATGTTAACGCTTACCGTGAACAACTGGTTCACCATGCTGCCGTGGAAATGATGGTTGTGGGGAACATGACGGCTGATCAGGTTAAAGCGATGTCTCAGCAAATTATGCAAAAGCTGGGCGCGCATGGGACGCGGTGGTGGCGCGGAAAGCAGGCTGTAGTGACTCAGCCGCTGAAAGCTAATATCCAGCGTATCGGGACAAGTTCGGACTCAGCACTGGCAGCGGTATATGTTCCCACCGGTTATGATGAAGTTCAGAGCATGGCGTACAGTGCATTGCTGGGACAGATTATTCAGCCATGGTTCTACAGCCAGCTTCGGACACAGGAACAGCTGGGTTATGCCGTGTTTGCTTTCCCTATTCCGGTAGGAAAACAGTGGGGGATTGGTTTCCTGCTGCAAAGTAACAGCAAGCAACCTGACTATCTGTATCAGCGCTATCTGGCATTTTATCAGCAGGCCGAAAAACGTCTGCGTGAAATGAAGGATGATGAGTTTCTGCAATATAAACAGGGACTGGTGCATGAAATGCAGCAAAATCCGCAGACGCTAGATGAGGAAGCCGACCGTCTGGGGAATGATTTCAGTCGCGGAAATCCGCAATTTGATACCCGCACGAATGTGATCCGGGTTATTGCCGGGCTGACTCAAACTCAACTGGCGGATTATTTCGATCAGGCTGTAATGAAGCAGGATGGTCTGGCGATGCTTTCGCAGGTCTCAGGCAACGACAGCAAGACCCCACAATATGCGGCGCCTGAGGGCTTTAAAACCTGGCCTGACACCTCCACGTTGCAACAGGTGCTGGAACCGCACGCGGATAAATAACGTGCTGATGTGCAAAGCAAAATAAAAAGGACGCGAGAGCGTAATGCCGATCGTTTAAGG
>NZ_JYDF01000054.1:0-59837 GCF_003263525.1 Rahnella sp. NRRL B-41462
TCGCAGGGGGAGGAGTAAAGAAAAACTCCCCTTATGCCCGCCCCGGCATAAACTCCATCGGAATGATTGCCCCGCGATGCTGGATAACCGTACTCGCTGTTTCATGTCCACGCACTGCGGCTTCCACCGCGCTGCCACCGGTGAGCCTCACCGCCAGATAACCGGCGCTGAAGGAATCTCCTGCTGCCGTCGTATCAATGACTTTCTCTTTCGGCAATTTCACCGCAGGGACATCATGCAACTCGCCTTCAGCGCTGGAGACGATGCAACTGTCGGCTCCGCGTTTGACGACCACTTCGCTGACGCCCAGCGCATGGGTGCGCGCAATCACGTCGTCGTACGGCTTCTGGCCCCACAACATATCTTCGTCATCGAGGGTCAGGAAGGCGATGTCGGTGCAGGAAAGCATGGCGTTATATGCGGCCTGCGTCTGTTCTTTGCTGGCCCACAGACGCGGACGGTAATTGTTATCGAAAATCACTTTGCCACCGCGTGAACGGCAGGCTTTCAGCAAGGTCATCAGACGGTCACGGCTTGCGTCGCTGAGGATCGCCAGACTGATACCGCTCAGATACAGATAATCAAATTCTGCCAGTTTCCGGCAAATCTCTTCGGATTGCGGACTGTCGAGCCAGTAGCGCGCGGCAGCATCATTGCGCCAGTAATAGAAGGTGCGCTCGCCGGTGCTGTCCGTTTCAATCACATACAAACCGGGTAACTTGTTTTCAAGGCGCTGGGTCAGATCCGTGTGAACCCCTTCCTGCTGCCAGGCCTGCAACATTTCATTGCTGAAACTGTCATTGCCGAGCGCGGTGACGTAATGCACGTTCAGCGCATCAGGGGAAACCTGGCGGGAGATATAAACAGACGTGTTCAGCGTGTCGCCACCAAAACCGCGGTGGAGCGCATCGCCTTTCTGAGATAATTCGATCATGCATTCGCCGATAACGGCAATGTTTTTGCTGGTCATGGTACCTAGCCTATGTCTGAAGCATTAAAACGAAAGGAAAGAAAAGACCGTCATTATTGCGCTCTAGTCTCTTCATAAGAATGCGGTCAGTCAAATAAATTAAAACAAGGTTTTATTTTTGTAGGCGGCAGGCAAAAAAACGAAGAAAAAACGAGGGGAAAAGTGGAAGCGTCAGCACTTCCACCTGAGGCAGTTACTTATTTTCCTGACGCAGTTCGGTCACCGGACGTCCACCCACTCCCCAGTTATCGGTGTCGACCTCGTCAATGACGACCACGGTCGTCGCCGGATTTTTGCCCAGCGTGTCCACCAGTAATTGTGTCACCCCGGCGATCAGCGCTTTCTTCTGTTCAGCTGTCGCGCCTTCGCGGGTGATTTTGATATTAACGTAAGGCATTTTTTTCTCCGGCTTGTGAATGAGGCGTCAATAAAATATTCAGTGCTTCCACTGTAGAGCCTGTGTAAAAGAACTTCCAGCCCGGCTTTTTGGCTGATTTAGGCGCACAGATTGTAAGGTTATATCGAGTGATTAAAGTTTCCCCGCGCAGCGCCGATAGATAACTCTACTAAAGAAAGCCAGGAAACCGGGCTACTTTGCCTCCATGAAACACAGTGTTCTGCGAACACACGCTGTTGACATGAATCACATTGTAGTCACGCGACACATGTTGCCGCATGTCCCCCTGATTATCTGATTCTTATTCATGACGGCAGAAAAATATGATAACTAAGATGATGTTAGGGCTGATTACGCCTTCTTTTACCGCCATAGAGCGCGTAAAAGCACAGTCTTACTGGCGTCAGTGTCAGAGAGTGTACCGTTTTCAGCCTATTTATCGCACCACAGGAAAGCTGTTGGGAATTGAATTGCTGACAGGGATTTTTCACCCTGCGAGCCCGCACAAATTCATTTCGCCGGAAGAATATTTTGTCGCGATCGCTGTGGGCAAACGTTTGCAAATCGTGCAGGAGCAGCTCGACCTGTTGCAGCGCTGGCAGCATCTGTTCATTGAAAACGAATTACTGGCGTCGATTAACGTAGATGGTCAGGTACTGGAAATGCTGCAATCTGATTCGGCGCTGCGCGCGCAAATCAGCGCGATGCCGTATGTCCGTTTTGAACTGGTTGAAAGCGCCGAAAATGCGCTGAGTATCCCGCTGTCGCAAATCGAGCAATCTGACCGGTTGTGGCTCGATGACTTTGGTCAGGGTATCGCTAACTTCTCTTCCTTCACCACCTGGCATTACGAATACATCAAAATCGCCCGCGATCTGTTTATTTTGCTTGGCCAGAGTGAAGAGGGGTCGCGGCTGTTTTACACGCTGGTGACGCTGATGAATCGCTATAGCAAAGGCGTGATTATTGAAGGCGTTGAAACGGCCTCTGAATGGGCGATGGTCTGCAATTCTGATGCGCTGGCGGCACAAGGCTATTATCTGGCGCGCCCCACCATTTTCGACAATCTGGATAATCTGCCCATACATTTCAAAGGATAATGGATCACGCCTGACCTGCTGAGGCAAACTCTCAAAGTTGCTGGTGACTCGTTGTGTGTGATGCATTTTCATTTCACTGATTTAAAAAGCATTACCTTCCGACTTCCTGCCTGATATGCCCCCTTCATGAATGCCCCTTTCTGCAAGCTGTTGAGAATTCTACTATGGTTAAAACTTAGGATTGGTTAACTGTCTGAAAGGAACAGATTTATGACGCGCACAGGTAAAGTGATTTCCTGGGTTGTGGGTGTGATTATCATTGCGTTGATTGCTGTCGTGATTTTCATTGCGACATTCGACTGGAACCGCCTCAAACCGACCATCAATCAAAAAGTCAGCACCGAACTGAACCGCGCATTCGCGATCCGCGGTGATTTAGGCGTGGACTGGTCGCGTCAGAAAGACGAAGCGGGGTGGCGCGCGTGGGCGCCGTGGCCGCACATTCATGCTGAAGATATCGTGCTCGGTAACCCTTCCGATGTGCAAACCGGCGAAAAAGACGCGCAGATGGTGAAACTCGCCCGCGTTGACGCCAGCATTGCGCCACTCGCCTTACTGCATAAAGAAGTGCTGATCCCGCGCATCTGGCTGAAACAGCCTGATGCTTCATTGCTGCGTCTGGATAATGGCAAAAATAACTGGACGTTCAATCTCGCCAACAGCGATACGCAGGATCCGGCGCAGCCGCCGTCTGCCTGGTCATTCACGCTCAATGATATCGTGTTTGATCGCGGGCAAATTGACTATAAAGACGCGAAACTGAAAGCTGATTTCCGCGCCGTGATTGATCCGCTGGGCAAACCGCTGCCGTTCACGGAAGTGGTCGGTGATAAGAAAGATGCACCGAAAACCAAAACCCCGCCTTATGTGTTTGGCTGGAAAGTTGACGGCAAATACAACGGTGAATCGCTTTCCGGCAGCGGCAAAATCGGTGGCATGCTGGCGCTGAAAGACCCGGATGTGCTGTTCCCGTTACAGGCAGATGTCCGTTCCGGGAATACGCGGGTGGCCGTCGCGGGGACATTGCAGGATCCGATGAATCTCGGGGGGCTGGATTTACGTCTGAAATTCTCCGGCCAGACGCTGTCTGACTTGTATGGCCTGACCGGCGTGCTGCTGCCGCAAACGCCACCGTATTCCACCGACGGGCATTTATCGGCGACGTTGCATGATAAAGACGGCGCAATTTACCGTTATCAGAACTTTAACGGTGAAATCGGCGACAGCGATATTCACGGCTCACTGACTTATCAGGCCGTTAAACCGCGACCTAAACTGACCGGTGAGGTAGTTTCAAAACAGCTGCGCTTTGCTGATCTGGCTCCGCTGATTGGTGCCGATTCTAACCAGGACAAAGCCAAACGTGGTGAAACTACCCGGCAGCCTGCCGACAAAGTATTGCCGGTGGAGAAATTCGATACCAAAAGCTGGCGGGTAATGGACGCTGATGTGAAATTCAGCGCCAAACGTATCGAGCATGGTAAATCCCTGCCGCTGAGCGATTTGAGTACTCACCTGAAACTGACCGACGGCGAGATCCTGCTCGACCCGCTGCGTTTCGGTCTGGCTGGCGGTAATCTGAATTCCACCATCCGCCTCGAAGGTGACAAATCGCCGATGCAGGCGCGCGCCGATATCCATGCCCGCAAACTGAAGCTCAAGCAATTGCTGCCAAACGTACAGTCAATGGAGCGCAGTCTGGGCGACCTGAACGGTGACGCCACGCTGACCGGCACCGGGAATTCGGTCGCAGCGCTGCTCGGTACCAGCAACGGTGATATGAAAATCCTTATTAACGATGGCGTGATCAGCCGTGGCCTGATGGAACTGGCGGGGCTGAATGTCGGTAATTACGTGGTGAGTAAACTGTTCGGCGATGATGAAGTGGCGATCAACTGCGCGGCCGCCAACGTCAATGTGAAGAACGGACTGGTCACGCCACGGCTGTTTGTGTTCGATACTGAGAATGCGGTGATTAACATTACCGGCAACACCAATATGGCAACCGAACGGTTGGATCTGTCGATCAACCCTGAAAGCAAGGGCGTGCGTATCCTGACCTTACGTTCACCGCTGTATGTTCGTGGCACCTATAAAAATCCGGATGCCGGCGTGAAACCAGGGCCGCTGATTGCCCGCGGTGCCGCAGCCGTCGCGCTTGGCGCTGTCGTTGCCCCGGCTGCCGCGCTGCTGGCGTTGATCTCTCCAAGTGATAATGAAGAAAACCAGTGCGGCCCGATCTTGCAGCAGATGAAACAGAAGTAATCCTATTGGATTAACGCCTCCCCTGCGAAGGGGAGGCCGGAAGGGGGCTTTAAGGCTGAGGCACCGGATCCAGTACCGCACATTTGTGGTCCTGGATTTCTTCGGTGGAGGCGCTATTGAGTTTGAGTAGGTCACGCTCGCTGGCGAGCAGCAGGAAATTGCCGCCCGGCAGGCTGACCATCGCCATGCCGAAATGTCCCATCTTTTTATCGGCTTCAGGCACACCTTCGGCCAGAAGCCGGAAAGCGCCTTTCTCATTCAGCTCAGCCTGCGTCACTTTACGCGCCAGATAGGTGTGTCCGAGCAGCTTATCCGGCAGTTCCTGCCAGTTATATCCCATCTGCCCGCCATCTTTGCTCAGCGTGGTTTTTACCTGTGGCAAAAGACAGGAGATGTGGATGTGCAGCTGATTCTGCGACCGTCCGTATTGCGAGTTAATCGCCAGCGAGACATTGCTGTCATCAATCGGTTTACCGTATTTATCCGCCATAAAATGCCGCGCATTCCATGCCTGGCTGAAAAAGTTTGGCGTTGACGGTTCCAGCAACGCAGGGCTTTCCATACCGGTGATCCGCGCGGTCGGCATCAGCAAATATTGCAGCGGGCCGTTCAGATCTTTCAGCACCACAAAACCCTGTTGTTCATCGACCTGCGCGCAGGGCTCAGGTTTGCCCGTGCTTTGCTGATTCGGCACGCATTTTTTGCTGATGATGTTCCACAGAGCGTTGGGATTGGAGGTGTGTGGCCAGAAATACCAAAAGGCCGCAGTAATAAGGATAAGCAGGATCAGAACAGGCAGGATAAATCGACGCAAGCGCATAAGAGACCTTCGCAGAAGGCACCGTGCCGGGCGCAAACCGGGCACGGTATCCGGGTCAGTTACAATGACTGATGGGCGGTTTCTTTGGACAGCAGCAGCGCGATCAGCGTCAGCGTTGCCATTGAAGCCAGATAAACGCCCACATAGAACAACCCGTAATGGGTTGCCAGCCAGGTGGCGATGTACGGCGCGACAGATGCGCCCAGTATCGAAGACACATTATAGGAGAAGGACGCGCCGGTATAGCGAACTTCTGTCGGGAACAGCTCCGGCAGCAGCGCACCCATCGGACCGAAAGTCAGCCCCATCACCATGAAACCACACAGCAGGAATACCATCACCAGCGCCTGTGAACCGGCACCCAGAATGGTCGGGAAACACAGGGCGAAGACGATCATCAGCAGCGTAATACAAATCATGGTTTTGCGACGGCCAAACTTATCCGCCAGCTGACCGGCAACCGGCACCATCACGCCGAAACCGACCACGCCGATCATCAGCATCAGCAGGAATTCATTGCGCGGAATGCCCAGCCCGACCGGCTTTGCGGCAGTGCCGTAACCCAGTGAATACACGGTCATGATGTAGAACAGCGTGTAAGTCGCAACCATGATAAAGGTGCCGAGAATCGTCGCCTTTTTATATTTAGTGAACAGCGTGCCGATTGGCACTTTCACCTGTTTACCGGCTTTGGCAATTTTGGCAAATACCGGTGTTTCGTGCAGGGAAACGCGCACATACAGACCGACGATCACCAGTACCGCAGAAAGCAGGAACGGCACACGCCAGCCCCAGGAAATAAACTGTTCGTCGGTCAGCAGCCACGACAGCAGCAGGAACATGCCGTTCGCGAAGAAGAAGCCAATCGGTGCGCCAAGCTGCGGGAAAGAACCGTACAGGGCGCGTTTCTTCGCCGGTGCGTTCTCGGTGGCGAGCAGCGCCGCGCCGCCCCATTCACCGCCAAGGCCCAGACCCTGACCAAAGCGTGCCAGCGCCAGCAGCATCGGTGCGAAAACGCCAATGGTTGCGTAGGTCGGCAGCAGGCCGATCACCACGGTAGACACGCCCATCGTCAGCAAAGAGGCCACCAGCGTGACTTTACGTCCGACGCGGTCGCCGAAGTGGCCGAACAGCGCGGAGCCGATCGGCCTGGCGACAAAGGCGATGGCAAAGGTCGCGAGAGACTGTAGCGTGGCCGCCGTCGGGTCACCCTGCGGGAAGAAAATGTGCGGGAAAACAATCACCGCAGCAGTGGCATAGATATAAAAGTCGAAGAATTCAATGGCCGTACCGATAAGCGATGCCACGATGACTTTGCTGCGGGAGTTCTGACTCACCAATTGCGCGTCAGCTTCTAATTCTGGAGTGATAGTGGCTTGCATAAGTGTTTCTTATTTGTAATGAGTGGGAGGGATCTAATGTAAATAAATGTATATCGAAAAGGCATCTTATGCAGAGCGCGGCGGTATTTCAACGCAGCGGAAGCCGCGAAAAAAGGCGTTTAAAGCCGGATCGGGGGATTATTTTATCAGGGCAGGATTTCGCCAGTCATAAGTTTGGCGAATGGGTAAAAGGCAGAGCAACTGACTGCAAAACCGCAAAATAAAAGTACGGCTCTCAGTCAGTTATTCTGGTTTTCACGGCGGTGCCATGCCTGACTTAGCATTATTCACTGCTTTTTAACTTCATCTTCAGCATTAACTGTGGATATATGCATTTCGTCTGGCACGATGAGGTTGTCCGGCGTGTATTCACTGTCGTTTTCCGTGGCATTTTTCGCGTGTTTGGCGGCTTTTTGCTTCGGATCCGGCATCGGCGGGTCATCTTTGTATTTCGCCGTCGCTATCCACGCGGCGACAAACAACGTCAGGCGGGCGAAGAAATAGAAGAAAGCCATCAGGCCGATCACTGAACCAAACGCTGCGCCGGAAGGTGAGGTCGCCAGCTTCGGCAGTGTCATGGTCATCACGAATTTAATCACCTCAAAACCCATCGCCGCCAGTAACGTCCCGCGCAGCAGCGCTTTTTTGCGTGGTTTGTGGCGCGGCAACATCCAGAAAATCCACAGGAACAGCAAATAGTTAGCGGCAATGGAAATCACCAGCGTGATACTGGTCATCACCGGGCGGAGCCAGTCAATGCCACCCAGACCCAGCGCATCGACAATGGTTTTTTGCGCGGCACCGGCAATCGACGTCAGCGACAGCGTGATAATCAGCGCCAGCACCAGCCCGGTCAGGGAAATAAAATCGCGAATATAGCGGCGGTAAATTTTCTCCTGATCCTGCGGATTACGCTCCCAGACATCGCGCGACTGGGCACGGATCGCCTCGCGCAAATTCCCCATCCAGCTCACGCCGGAGTAAAGCGCAATCAGCAAACCGGATAACCCCACGGCAGTACGCTGCTGGATGGCAGTATTTACCGTGCTTTTCAGCGTATTCGCCAGATTCGGGTCACTGATGCTGTTGACGATTCGGTTGATCAGTTCTGCCAGCAAATCAGGATTTGAGGCCAGCACAAAACCGACCGCAGCGAAGGACACCATCAGAATCGGGATCAGCGACAGAAAGGAGAAATAGGTGATGGCCGCGCCAAACTGGCTGCCAAGGCGATCGTTAAAGCGTTCCGTGGCACGCAGCAAATGTGCCACCCAGCCCCAGGACTGCACGTATTCCACGAGTCGTGAAAATCTGCTGATGTTTTTATCCACCGTCTGATTGCCGGTTTTGATGTTGATCAGCGGGGTCGGTTTTTCCTGTGTGGCCGGTTCTTGTTTTGAAATGATGGGCATTGATCCATGTTGTCCTTAAAAATTCATCCGGCCTTAAGTATAGACGCCTGAGCGGTGAGGGCTAAGCCAGAGGCGTCTGAAAGCTCAGGCAATGAACGTTTGGGTGATATCGGTCAGCCAGTCCATAAACACTTTAACGCGGCGTGACAGATTCAGACGATGCGGATAAACCAGCGTCACCGGCATTGGTGGTGCACGGAACTGCGGCAAAATACTGACCAGCTGACCACCCGCCAGCGCGTTGCGTACACCAATCAGCGGAACCTGAATGATGCCGAGGCCGTTGATACAGGCGCTGACGTAGGTTTCGGTGCTGTTAACCGTCACCGCGCCGCCGCTTTTGACCGTTTTCACCTGTTTGCCGTCGAGATATTCAAAGGCCGACGTATGGCTGCCGAGGATTTGTTCATAATGCACCATGGCGTGTTGTGCCAGCTGGTCAGGGTGATCCGGCGTGCCGTAGCGGCGCAGATAACCGGGGCTGGCGCAGTTAATCATGCTGAGATGCCCCAGCGGACGCGCAATCAGCCCGGAATCTTTAAGGGTGCCGGAGCGGATCACACAGTCAAACCCTTCCCGCACCACATCCACGCGGTGATCGGTGCAGCTCAGTTCAATTTCCAGCGCCGGATAACGGTTAAGAAACTCCGCCAGACGCGGTAACACCAGATGCGTCGCCATACCGGTGGTCATATCAACCCGCAAACGTCCGCTGACACTGGCCGGATTCGACTGAAACATCGATTCCAGTTCATCCATGCTGGCCAGCAACTCTTTGCAGCGCTGATAAAACACCTGTCCGTCCTGTGTCAGTTGTACGCGGCGCGTTGAGCGGTGCAGCAAACGTGCCGACATCCGCGTTTCCAGTTGCTGCACCAGCCGCGACACACTGCCTTTGGGCAATCCCAGGCTTTCAGCCGCGCGGGTAAAATTACTCAGTTCAGCGACGCGCACAAACACCTGCATTGATTGAATTTTATCCACAATTTGCCTGATTGTTGTTGAGAATGAGACAGTGAAAATCATTATGGCTCATTTATCACTCTGCGGTAATCCAATAGGCTGTGTTTCATCCGATGCAGAAGGTGCAAAAAGCCAATGAGGTCAGATATGAACCGTAAAATCGCAATAGTGACCGGCGGAAGCCGTGGTTTAGGTAAGAATGCCATTGAAAAGCTGGCAAAAAAGGGCGTTGACGTGATTCTGACTTACCACAATCAGGCCGCTGCGGCACAGGAAGTGGTGATTTCTGTCGAAGCACAGGGTGGAAAGGCCGTTGCGTTGCAGCTCAATACCGGTGAGTCCGGCAGTTTTGATGGCTTTGTTGTGCAGGTAAAAGCGCAACTGCAACAGGTCTGGCAGCGCGATACTTTTGATTTTCTGATCAACAATGCCGGGGTAGGTTTACATCAGTCTTTTGCCGATACTACCGAAGAACAGTTTGAGCTGATGATGAATGTCCATCTGAAAGGGCCGTTCTTCCTGACGCAAAAACTGTTGCCGCTGATGGCCGACGGTGGCCGCATCCTGAATATCTCCAGCGGGCTGGCGCGTTTTGCTCTGCCGGGCTCATCGGCTTACGCCATGATGAAAGGGGGCATCGAAGTGCTGACCCGCTATCAGGCGAAAGAACTCGGCGCACGCGGGATTACCGCCAATGTGCTGGCTCCTGGCGCAATTGAAACGGATTTCAGTGGGGGTATGGTGCGCGATAATCCGGATGTGAACAGACTGGTTGCCAGCAATACTGCGCTGGGCCGCGCCGGTTTGCCGGATGATATCGGTGATATGGTGGCGCTGATGCTCAGTGATGAAGCGGGCTGGATGACCGCCCAGCGCGTTGAGGCCTCAGGCGGTATGTTTATCTAAACGTTAATCGTGCTGGAAACGCTTCGCTTTCATATGCTGCTGTTTTTCCAGCTCAAAAATCGCCCGTTGCAGGTCGCGTTCCTGCGCGGGTGATAAATTCGGAAACTTAAAACTCAGCCGCTGCGACGTCACGGTTTCGCCTTTATTGCTCACCGATTTACGCACCATCGCGCCGAGATACTGCAGATCTAATGTAAAGGTTCCCAGCTCCGCTAGCTGAATCAGCGAATCTTTCAGCATTGACCCGCTGGTGATTTCCGGCGGTGTAGCCCCTTCAATCTCCAGCCCCAGCCCGCCAAGTGAGATATCACGCACGCGATAAGCAAACTCAGAGGAATCAGGCAATATTCCGCTGCAACGGAAATCCGACATCCGCGGTACACTCACGCGGAAATACTCACGGCGCTGAATGAAATACAACACGGGCGGAAGATCGCAGGTAAATGTCGGCAAACCTTCATAGCTGACCTGGCGGACTCTGCTGCAGGAAAACTCAACCTTGGCACCGGCCGGTTCCGCAACAAACGTCAGTGTGCCGGCTTCAGCGGCCAGAGTGTTCTCGTAATCTGAACTGCCCAGATCGAACAGGAACTGATGGTTGTCAGCATCAACGTCCAGAATTTTACTGATAAATTGTCCGCGGGAATGGCTGACCATGACCAGGGTCTGGTTCTTCTTTAAGTCTCGCAGAACGGACAAAATTGCCAGCGTGTTCCGCTTCGCAAACGACTCTTTCGATACTTCGCTCACCTGCCACACCTCATAAGAAATAAATGCAAAATTATGGCGCAGCCGTTGACGTATAAGGCGCCCAATACGGATTATCGGCCACTCAGAGCAAAACTTTATCGCGCAATAACGTCTATTTTGACCCGCAAAAAGGGACAATCCGGGCGCGCAGGGCGCTGTTTGCGCGTCTCTGATTTATATATAGGCTATCTTTTCGCGTTCTGATGCCTATTTTCTCCTCAATTTTTTCATTTAAAACCTCACCGGAGAAAATTATTTCCCTTCACGGCGAATAAAAATCGCTGCTCAGGTGTTTACCTTTATATCGAACACTGACGGGCACGGTTTTTATGCAAACTTCATCTTCTGTTCTTCGCAGCCGTTACGACGGCCTGACTATTTTGCTGCACTGGCTGACGGCGCTGGCCGTCATCTTCCTGTTTGCCAGCGCGCATATCTGGGAAGTGCTGGAGCGCGGCACGCCGCTGCGCAAAGGGCTGCAATCGGTGCATATCTCGGTGGGGATCCTGCTGGCGGCGATTATTATCGGGCGTCTTTTATGGCGTTTGTTTACCGTCAGCACCGGTCGCAGTAAACAGCAACCGGTCGCCATGCCGACGCTGATGAAAGCCGCCGCGCACCTGACCCATCTGGCGCTCTATTTATTGCTGGTCGCGCAAATCATTCTGGGCTTTTTATTCCGCTGGTCGCAGGCCGAACCATTCTACTTCTTCGGTTTATTCCCAATTCCTGACGTGTTCAATTTCGACAGTGTGATGACCAGAACTTTCGGTTCGTTGCACAACAACGTTGCCTGGGCGCTGATCATTATTGCGGGCGTGCACGCGCTGGCGGCACTTTTTCACCATTACGTTCTCCGCGACGGCATTTTGCGCCGCATGTTACCGGGCAGCACAAGCCGCCCGTAAGTCATCAGTTAATTCCCTACAGGACATCATTATGAAGACAAAAACGGTAATACAGGCGCTGTCGGTTGTGTGTCTGGCGGGCAATCTGCTGTTTTTCAGCGCCGCCGCTAACGCGATGGGTGATGATTCCGACGCTAAAAAAACGCCGGACTGCCCGAAGGGGCAAATCTACGACAGCAAAACTAAGAGCTGCATGGTGGATAAAGGCAGCATGATTTCCGATCAGGATAAAACGCAGTACGCTTATCATCTGGCGAAAACCGGCCGTTATCAGGAAGCGCTGACGGTGCTGGATACGCTGAAAGATCAGAACACCAAAGAAGCCTGGAACTATCGCGGCTATGCCACCCGTAAACTCGGGCGCACCGACGAAGGTATCAGCTATTATCAGAAGTCGATTGCGATTGACGCGAAGTATGCCAAAGTCCGGGAATATCTCGGCGAGGCTTATATGATTAAAGGGCGTCCTGATCTCGCCAAAACCCAGTTAGCGACCATCAAAGGCTTGTGCGGCACCGGCTGCGAAGAATACCGCGACCTGAGCGCCGCCATCGACGGTCATCCGGAATCCTGATCACGGAGAATCGATAAATCTCACCGGCAGACTTACGTTCTGAACTGAGCCAGTGCCTGTCACGTCTGTGGCGCTACGCGATGGTGCTGTCGCGCAAGCATGATGTGGCGGACGATCTGGTGCAATCCACCTGCGTGCGGGCGCTGGAACGCTGCGCGCAGATTAAGGACAGCACCGGTGTGGATCGCTGGCTCTTTTCTATCCTGCACTCCATATGGGTTAACGAACTCAGGGCGCAGTACGTCCGTCAGGGGCAGGGTTTTGCTGATGTTGATGAAACGCAGGCGCCCGCCGATACGCTGTCTTTCGAGGAACGTCACTGGCATACGCAGGTTATGCAGCGGGTGAACCGGCTGCCGGAAGCCCAGCGCAACGCAGTGTTTCTGGTGTATGTCGAAGGTTTCACCTATCAGGAGGCGGCAATGACGCTTTCCGTCCCCATCGGTACCATCATGAGCCGTCTGGCGACCGCCCGGCTGACGCTGGCAAAAGACACCGGTACCGCCACCCAACCGCAGCAGGGAGAGAAAAAATGACCCGTGAAATCCCGGCTGCGCCTTACGCCGATGAAGTTCTGGTGGCATACCTCGATAACCAGCTAAGCGAATCTCAGCGTGCAAAATTTGATGCACAACTGGCGCAGGACGACGTGCTGGCGCAGCGGCTGGCGCAGATGTCACGCAGCAATTTACCGTTCCACGACGCCTTTGGCGCGATGTTGCAGGAAGCGCCGGTCGGGAAATTACAGGCTGCGCTCGATGCTGTCCCTGACGCACGGATTGCCGGTTCGTCCGGATTCAGCCGTCGCGCACTGCTCGCCGCGTCGTTAAGCTTTCTGGCCGTCGGGCTGCTGGGTGGACGTTATTCCACGCTTTTTGCTTCTGACGATAACTGGCGTGCGCGCGTGGCGGATTACATGTCGCTGTATACCGCGCAGACGCTGGCGGATGTGGATGATTCTGCCGGACAACAAAAAATCCAGCTCGCGCGGGTGCAAAACACCTTAGGCATTGCACTGAGCCCGGCGGCGCTGGCGGTGCAGGGCGCGGATCTGAAAGATGCCCGTATGTTGCATTATGACGAATATGACATCGCGCAAATTACCTATCTTGACGCGCGGTACGGCCCGATGGCGCTGTGTATTACGCGCAGCGAGCACCGCGACAATACGGCATTGCAGCGAGAAATCCGCCGGGGAATGAACGTGGTTTACTGGCGCAATGCCGGTTACAACTTCATGCTGATCGGCCACAGTCCGGCACCGGCTCTGGCCGCGCATGCCGCGGCTTTACAGGCGAATCTGGCCTGAATGATTTCGTCACGTCACTAACTTATGTAATTATTTAAAGTATTAAACTATTTTTAATGCACGTAACGATAATGTTAAATTGTTTACGAAATCTCGATAATATGAGTATTCGGTAACATTTGTGTGGTTGATTTGTCGTTCTTCGCCGCGGTTTTCGTTGCTCCCCATTATTGTCCTTTCATACTCTGTGGAAATAATCGCTTATTTCCCACCGCACCGCCGGGTTGTTGATTTCGTTTATCCAGAGGAAATCTGGATAGCTTTCACCTGCAAAACTAAAACTAAACATTCAGAGAAACAGACGTCATGAGAAAGATACTCGCCATGATCCTCTGCCTTAACGTGGTTGCTTTCAGCCAGTCAGCGTTGGCAGAAGATGAAAAGCCCGTTGATGTGTTACTGATCGGCGGCGGCATTATGAGCGCGACGCTGGGGACATACCTTCAGGAATTAGAGCCAGACTGGTCCATCGATATGGTTGAGCGTCTGGACGGCGTAGCGCTGGAAAGCTCCAACGGCTGGAACAACGCCGGTACCGGCCACTCTGCGCTGGCAGAAATGAACTACACACCGGAAAAAGCCGACGGCAGTATCGATATCTCCAAAGCGGTCGAAATCAACGAATCCTTCCAGATTTCCCGTCAGTTCTGGACCTATCAGGTTGAGAACGGCGTGCTGCACAACCCGCGTTCCTTCATCAACAGCACGCCGCACATGAGTTTTGTGTGGGGTGATGACAACATCAATTTCCTGCGTAAACGTTTTGCGGCATTGCAGCAAAGCACGCTGTTCCGTGGCATGGAATATTCAGAAGACCCGGCGCAAATCAAACAGTGGATCCCGCTGGTGATGGAAGGGCGTGATCCGGCGCAGAAAATCGCTGCGACCCGCATTCCGATTGGTACCGACGTAAACTTCGGCGAAATCACCCGTCAGCTGGTGGCCTCGTTGCAGAAGAAGCCTAACTTCTCCCTGAGCCTCGGTCATGAAGTGCGCGACATTAAACGTAACCCGGATAACACCTGGGACGTGACCGTTGCCGACCTGAAAAACGACGGCAAAGAAAGCGTTATCAAAGCGAAATTCGTGTTTATCGGTGCAGGCGGCGCGTCCCTGACGCTGCTGCAAAAATCCGGTATTCCTGAAGCGGATAACTACGGTGGCTTCCCGGTGGGTGGCGAGTTCCTGGTGACTGAGAACCCGGACGTGGTGAAACGTCATCTGGCGAAAGTGTACGGGAAAGCGTCTGTCGGCTCACCGCCGATGTCCGTTCCGCACCTCGATACCCGTATTCTGGATGGCAAACAGGTTCTGCTGTTCGGGCCGTTCGCCACCTTCTCCAGCAAGTTCCTGAAAAACGGTTCCCTGTGGGATCTGTTCGGCAGCGTGAATTTCTCCAACATCATGCCGATGACCCACGTGGGCATCGACAACTTTGATCTGGTGAAATATCTGGTCAGCCAGGTGATGCTCTCCGATGACGACCGTTTCGATGCATTACGTGAATACTTCCCGGATGCGAAGAAAGAAGACTGGCGTCTGTGGGAAGCCGGTCAGCGTGTGCAGATCATCAAAAAAGATGAGAAAGAAGGCGGCGTTCTGCGTCTCGGCACCGAAGTGGTCAGCTCGAAAGACGGCAGCATTACCGCGCTGCTGGGCGCTTCTCCGGGCGCATCCACTGCGGCTCCGATCATGCTGCACCTGATGGAAAAAGTGTTTAAAGACAAAGTCGCCACACCGGAGTGGCAGGCCAAACTGAAGGAAATCATCCCTTCATACGGCACTGAACTGAACGGCAACGTGGCGGCAACCGAGAAAGAACTGGGCGACACCAGCCGCGTTCTGATGCTCGACAACCCGCAACCGAAAGCGGCGGAACCGGCTCCGGCGGCGGACAATTCTTCAGCCCCTAAAAAGGGTGAAGAACAGAAGCAAGTGGCAGACGTCGCGTTGTAATCTGATTCCGTAAAAAGTGATCGTAAAGGCGTGGGCAACTGCGCCTTTTTAACATCTCGCTTTCACCACAAAACCCGATTTAGCACGAATAGCTCGTTCTTTGACCGACCCAAAGCCCTCCGGAATTCCTTTGCAAAACCCTTCAAATCCAGCGGTGACGCGGCCTGAAGCGCTGTCCGGTATCCCGTTTGCCTGTTTTTTTGAAACGTTAAATCCTTTTTTAATTTTTGTAGTGATAATGTTATATTCGTAGCCATCATTTGAAAAAATGAAGTTTCAGTAACGATCCCGCGTGTTTTTTTGCTAATTTCTTGTTCGATAGTCACAACAACGATTCATAACAGAACAGAACTGAACATTTAGAGAAACAGACGTCATGAGAAAGATACTTGGTATGCTTCTCAACCGTGACTCACTGGGTGCCAGCGAGCCTGCGGCCGCAGAAGACGAAAAATCCGTTGATGTATTGCTGGTCGGCGGCGGAATTATGAGTGCTACCCTGGGGACCTATCTCCAGGAACTCGAGCCGGACTGGTCAGTCCATATGATTGAACGCATGGACGGCGTGGCGCAGGAAAGTTCCAACGGCTGGAATAACGCCGGTACCGGCCATTCCGCGCTGGCAGAAATGAACTATACCCCGCTGATGCCCGACGGTTCTGTCGATATCACCAAGGCCGTGGCGATCAACGAAGCCTTCCAGGTTTCCCGTCAGTTTATGGCGTATCAGGTGCAGAAAGGCGTGCTGAATAACCCGCGCTCGTTCATCAACAGCGTGCCGCACATGAGCTTTGTCTGGGGCGATGAGAATATCGATTTCCTGCGCAAACGTTTTGCTGCGTTGCAGGAAAGCACGCTGTTCCGCGGGATGGAATATTCGGAAGACCCGGAACAAATCAGACAATGGATCCCGGCAGTCATGGAAGGCCGTGATCCGAAGCAAAAAGTTGCCGCGACCCGCACCACCGCAGGTACGGACGTGAACTTCGGCGAAGTGACCCGCCAGCTTGTCGAGGCGTTGCAGAAGAAATCCAATTTCACGCTGGCAAACGGTCAGGAAGTGCGCGATATCCAGCGCAATCCGGATAAAAGCTGGCGCGTGACGATTACCGATCTGAAACACAGCCACAAACATCGCGTGGTGAATGCGAAATTCGTGTTCATCGGCGCGGGCGGTGCGTCCCTGACGCTGCTGCAAAAATCCGGCATTCCGGAAGCGCGTGAATACGGCGGTTTCCCGGTCGGCGGTGAATTCCTGGTGACCGAAAATCAGGATGTGGTGAAACGCCATCTGGCGAAGGTTTACGGCAAAGCGGCCGTGGGCGCGCCACCGATGTCCGTTCCGCATCTCGACACCCGCATTATTGATGGCAAACAGGTTCTGCTGTTCGGGCCGTTCGCCACTTTCTCCAGTAAGTTCCTGAAAAACGGTTCCCTTTGGGATTTGTTTGGCAGTGTGAACAGTTCCAACCTGTTGCCGATGACACATGTCGGCATGGGTAACTTCGATCTGGTGAAATATCTGGTCGGGCAGGTGATGCTCAGCGATGAAGACCGTCATGCCGCACTGAAGGAATTTTTCCCCGAAGCCGAGCAGAAAGACTGGAAACGCTGGGTGGCCGGACAACGTGTGCAGGTCATCAAAAAAGATGGCAAACACGGCGGCGTATTGCGTCTGGGCACTGAAGTGGTGAGCGCAAAAGATGGCAGTATTGCGGCGTTGCTGGGTGCATCACCGGGTGCGTCAACCGCAGCGCCGATCATGATGAAACTGCTGGAAACGGTCTTTAAAGAAAAAGCCGCGAGCCCGGAATGGCAGGCCAAATTCCGGGAAATCATCCCGTCTTACGGCACTAAACTGAATGGCAATATCGAAGCGACCGAGAAAGAGCTGCTGGAAACCAGCCGTATTCTGCAACTGGAAACGCCGTCGATGATCACCACGCCAGTGGCTGAGGTGGTTCAGCTGCGCCCGCTGGATGTTCAGGCAAAACAAGAGCCGAAACAACCTGCGGATATCGCTTTGTAAGTTCTGCGCTGTAAGTTCTGGTGCAGAAAAATAAAAACCGCCTCTTCAGGCGGTTTTTTTATGTCCTTATTTTCGCTTTGCAGGGCGCAGTCTTACGCCCCGGAAAGTGACTTTGCCATATTCTCTTTCTTCACCCGCGCTGTTTCATTCTGCGATTCCAGCACAATTCTCGCCAGCGGCGTGTCTTCGTGATAACGGGTTTTATCGTCCAGTTCTTTGGAATATTTATTGTATTTCCACCAGGCATAGCCGAGGAACAACACCAGTCCGCCGACGTTATAGAACACAATGGTGATAATACTGGCACCGGTCGGGAAGGTTGAGGCGATGAACCCGACGGTGAAAATCACAATCAGTGTACCGACGATAGTGATCCCCTGCATTCTGGAACCCATCTTAAAATCGCGCTCGACGCTGTCGTATTTCAGACGCAGATTCAGGTACGCCAGCATAATAAACAGCGGCGGCAGCATCGACGCGGCAGCGGTCATGTTAATCAGCGTATTCATTAAATCTTGCACGCTGTCTGAGCCTAATGTCGGAATTAACATCAGCGGGATAACGATAAGGAACTGGATCCACGCCGCGCGGGTCGGAACACCGTGTTTATTCAGACGAATAGTTTTCTCGCCAAAAATCCCCTTAGGAATCTCAGTAAAGAAGATTTTTACCGGCGCTGCCGTCCACATCAGTAATGAGCCAAACATGGCGGTGAAGGAAACCACGCCGACAAAGCGGTTCATCAGCACCGCCGGTAATCCAAAGTGTGCGGATAACCCTTCAAATACCTGCACCGTGCCGCCGGTAAAATGCAGCGCGGATTTGGCCACAAACACGTTAATCAGCAGCGAGGCGATGGAATACAGCACGCCGATCACCAGCCCGGAAATAATGATGACTTTCACGAAAGCACGGCTGCCGCCTTTGACGTCATTCACGTATACCGCGACCGATTCTGCGCCGCCTGCTGCCTGGAATATCCACGCAATAATGCCTAAGAATGCCCAGTTAAAATGCGGCGTCATCGCCTGAACATTAATCGGATCCGCCGGTTCTGCGCCGCCCATCAGCGCAGCACCCGCCAGCACGATATAAGAGAACGTCAGCAGCAGCATTAATGTCGAGGTGACGGAGGTCATCGGCCCGAGTAGTTTCGCACCGCTGTTGGAAATCATCGTGGAAAAGGCAAACAGACAGATGCTGATAATCGCGGTCGTGAAGGGCGTGAAAATATAATCGTGCCCTAAAAAGGCGTAAGACGCATAAGCGATAACGCGGGGAAGCAGCGCCGTGAAGAAAAACAAATTCACGAACCAGTAAGTATAGGCGGTCATAAACGCCCAGCGGCCGCCGAGGGCACTTTTCACCCAGGCATACACACCGGCTTCCGAACTCTTATTCAATGAGACAAATTCGGCGATGATCAGACAAAACGGAATAAAGTAGATGATGGTCGCCACCAGAAATACCGGTGCCGAGGCGATGCCTAACTGGATGTTATTGTTGATGACGTTATTGAAGCTAAAAACGGCGGCAAATGTCATGGATAACAATCCAAATTTGCCTATGGTATTTCGACTGGACCCGGCCATAAATACTCTCCAACTGCGATGTTTATAGGGTAAGTGGTTCTTGTTTTTTTATTATTTATTAACGAAATAACTCTCTTCGACGGTCACTTTTAAAATGACTTTTCTGACGTCTTTTTCCGGTCTGAACCGGTACGCTTCGTGGTTTTCAAAAATGATCACGCGGCCTTTAGGTACCTTTATCGTTTCACCCTGACCGGTAAAAAATTCGCGATCCGTTTCATCGTCATAAGGCGACACGCGGTGCAGGGCAGATTTCGCAGAAAACTCGATTTCCTCCGTGCCTTCAAGGTAGTAATGCACATCGAAATAACGGCGGTGACCCTCGAATTCCGCCCGCTGTTTTTCGCTGCCGCTGGCGAGCCGGTAAACCAGCGAATCGCCGACGGAATGGAAAACACCGGGACGAATATTGTCCAGGTTATTAATGGCTTCCATGCAGCGCTGCCATTTTTTTCCGCTACGGTAGAGCCGCTGAAATTCGGTTAAACAGTCGAGAATAATCATCAGTTTTCCTCCCGGGGATGAAAGGTGAATTCCGCGAGCTGCTGGCTGTTGGTGCCATGCTGGCTGAACGGCACCATCGTGAAGCCGTAGCGGAATGCCGAGAAATAGACGCGATAAGAATCGAGCACTTCGGAACCCCAGGAATTGGAGCCCAGACCGGAAATTTTGTGATCGAGATTGAGGGTCAGGCAGCCGTCCGGCGTCAGTTCATCAATATGCTGCGCCTGTTGCAGCATCTGCGCACTGTATGGCCACAGGCTGAAATTGAGCGGCTGGCGTGGCTGAATGAAAATCCCTTTTCCAGCGTCATCGCACAGACTCAGCCAGCGCATATCCTGCCGGTTACCGTTGTCCTGCGGCATCGGGTAATTTTCAAATAAACGGCTCACCGGCTGCTGATAATGGCCGATGAGATTGGCCTGACAGCTGTCCTGATAGTTTTCATCCGGCCCGCGCCCGTAATATTCCACCTGCGTGAAACGACGGCTGACGCCAAAATCGAGGCCGATCTTCGGGATAATTGAATCGAAATTACCGTAAGGCGTGCCGGATAAATCGAGGGTGACGACGCCCTGAGGCGATATCTGCCAGCGATAAGTGCAGCGCATACCGAAATCGAAAACAGGCGGCGCAATGATGCTTTGCACTTCAATGACGACGTCGTCCTCCTGGCGCGCCCAGTGCATCTGCCGGAAATGCTGTTGCATGATATGCAGATGATGGGGCTGCCAGAGGCCTTCGAACTCCTGTTTATGGTTGTCGATGACCGGCTTAAAGAAATTGAGTTTCGGCGCACGGCCTGTGATCTCTTCGTCATCCACTTGCCAGCTTTGCAGTTCGCCGTCCAGACGGGAAAATGCCAGCCGGAAGCCCTCGCCGCTGACGATAAGCTGATGTTTTTGCTCATCACATAACAGCGTTGCGGACTTTTTCGGCGCAGGTTTCATGGCTGACGGGCGGGCTGCCTGCAACAGCATCTGATACTGTCCGAGCGGATGTTGCGCCTCGCTGTACACCGTCGGGCTGTTTTTTCGGATGCCAACATTCAGGAAAACTTCCTGACCGCTGGCGGGAAATTCTGGCAGCGCCAGCGTTTCGCCTTCGCCGGGTTGCAGGTGTGGCAGGGAAATTTCTCGGGTTTCGAGGCCGCGTCCGGCGACCTGAACGGTCAGCGACAGCGTGATGTCTTCCAGTGAGCTGAACCAGTAACGATTTTTGATGTGCAGCGCGCCGCCGCGGAGACTGACGCCGACCGGGCACAGCACCTGTTTATATTCGCGCAGGCCGGGGCCGGGCGTCTGGTCGGGGTAAATCAGCCCGTCCATGCAGAAGTTGTAGTTGTTTGGATAATCGCCGTAATCGCCGCCGTAGGTATAACGCATCTGGCCGTTTTCACCGGTTTCCAGCAATCCGTGATCGCACCATTCCCAGATGTAATGCCCCTGAAGGCTGTCATGGCGATTCAGAACGGCCTGATATTCGGCTAATCCGCCGGGACCGTTGCCCATTGCATGCGCGTATTCGCAGATGATGCGCGGTTTGGCGTGCGGGTATTCGCCGAACGCATTCATCATCTGTACGCGGGAATACATGGTGCTGATGACGTCGGTCACTTCGGCGTCGCGATCTTCTTCGTAGTGAACAAGACGCGTCGGATCGAGGGCTTTACAGTGTTTCGCCATGGCGCGGATATTGCAGCCATAACCGGATTCGTTGCCAAGCGACCACATAATGATCGACGGGTGGTTTTTTTGCGCCATGACGTGACGCCCGATACGCTCCACATAGGCGTGTTCCCAGTGCGGATCGTCGGAGATGCGGCTCAGATCGCCGACGTTCGCGAAACCGTGACTTTCCAGATCCGTTTCGGCCATCACGAATAATCCGTAGATATCGCACAACTCGTAAAAGCGAGGATCATTCGGGTAATGCGCGGTGCGCACCGCGTTAATATTGTGCTGTTTCATCAGGATGATATCGCGTTCCACCCGCGCCATATCAACCGCGCGCCCTTTGCGGTGATCGTGGTCGTGGCGGTTTACGCCGTGCAGCTTGAGATAACGTCCGTTGACGTAAAACAGCCCGTCGCGCACGCCGATGTCACGAAAGCCAACGCGCTGAGGTACCACCGAAATCATCTGTCCCGTGTCGTCATACAGCGTCAGCAACAGCTGATATAACTCAGGATGTTCCGCGTTCCACTGGCGTGGATGAGTGACCGGAATGTCCAGGCGACAGCGCGTTTCATCGCCGATATTCAGGTTATCTGCTGATAACTGTGCCACGCAGACGCCATCGTCGAATAACTGCGCGTGCAGGCGATAACCGCTGACGGGTTGGTGTAAATTACGCAGCACGGCATCAATGTTGAGCACGGCGTCGCAGTAGTTTTCATCGAATGTGGTGACTACGGTGAAATCGTTAAGATGAACCGGATCCTGACCGATGAGATACACATCGCGGAAAATTCCCGCCATCCACCACATATCCTGATCTTCGATATATGTTGAATCCGCCCACTGTAAAACACGCACCGACAGCAGGTTTTCACCCGGTTTCACGCTGGCGCTGATATCGAACTCTGCGCACAGGCGGCTGCCTTTGCTGAATCCGACGTAGTGCCCGTTCACATACACCTCGAAATAGGTTTCCACGCCGTCAAATTTGATCAGCGTTTGTTTGCCTGTCCAGGCTGCATCGAGGGTAAAACGCTGCTGATACGCGCCGGTCGGATTATTAGTGGGAACGTAAGGAACGTCGATCGGGAAGGGGAAACCTTCATCGGTATATTGCAGCTGACCGTGGCCTTCCATCTGCCACATGCCGGGGACGGTGATGTGGCCCCATGCAGTCATCGGCTGATTGTAGAATTCATCCGGGACTAACGCCGGGTGCTCGAAAAAGCGGAACTGCCAGCGGCCGCTGAGCAACTGAAAGCAGTGACTGGCTGCGCGATCGAAACGCAGCGCCGCCTGTGGATTTTCATAGCTGAAAAAGGAGGCGCGTGGCGGTAAACGGTTCTCCGACTGCTTCTCGATATTTTCCCAATTATTCACGTGATCTCTCCTGAGACGTGTTTCTATGGGAGAGAAGATAGTAAATATTTAGTAAAAATAACTAAAAAGTTTTACTGGTTGTCAGGGCGATCACAAAAAATAAAAAATCGGTTTGAGGATCATGCAGTTAAATTTTACCGGCGGGTGGTGTCCCGGAGTTGCAGCGATCCTGGCACAAATACCGACAGCGGTACGGTGCGTTCATCGCGCAGACGTTCGGTCAGCAGGTTGACCGCCTGTGCGCCCATGGTTTCGGAATGGATGCGAACGGTCGATAAAGAAGGGAACACAAAGCGGGCTGTCGGAATGTCATTAACGCTGATCAGCGCGATTTGCTCGGGGATTTTAACGCCGTGTTCCAGTAGCGCACGGGTCACGCCCAGCGCAATGGTATCGGTGGCAATCAGCAACGCCGGGGGATAAGGCGCATTTTGCTGCAACATTTTCCTGGCGCACTGATAGCCGGACTGGCTGGTGAAATTGCCGTACCAGATATCGTCCGGCTGGACGACGTTTTTCAGACGGCCATATTCCACAAAGGCCTGCTCGCGCTGATCCGGGAATTCAGGGTGATCGCGGCCGCCGATAAAGCCGATGCGCGAATAACCCTGACCGATAAAGAAGTCGATGACCTTCTGGCTGATCTTAAATAAATCCACATTAACGCAGTCAGATTGCGGGTCTTCCATTACGCCATCAATGAAAACGACCGGCGTGGATTGTTGCGCGAGCTGCGTATGCAGTGCGGCCTGAGGTTGTCCGATAACCAGAAAACCGTCCGCCGGAGGCAGCGCTTTTTCGCCGGTAAAGTCATAGCCGGAAATCAGGGTGATACCCAGTTTTTCGCATTGTGTTTCAATGCCATAGCGCATGGAAAGATAATAAGGATCGTCTATTTCCAGCCCCTGCCGGTAAGTAAACAATGCGGCAAACGTCATGCGTTGCGTGGCATTGCGGCGGGAAGGCGAGACTTTGTATTCCAGGCGTTCCGCCGTTTCTAAAATCTTCTGGCGGGTCTGCGCTTTTACGCTCAGGCTCGGATCGTCATTGAGCACACGTGAAACCGTCGCAACGGATACGTTCGCGGCCTCAGCGATTTCCTTCAAAGTAGCCATCAGCGTCTCATCATCAGGTAAACCAAAGCCGTAGCTTAATGTGATCAGTGCCTTATGTACACCGCTCACCGGCCTTCCGGCCCGCAAAATCTCACTGTGACAGAGTTAACGCTTTACCTAATTTTAAGTATATTTTAGTAAAATATTTACTAGTATGCGTTTTACTTCTGCTTTCCTGTTCATAATAACCAAACAAAGAAGCGCATACCGATGAAGAACACATCATTAAATAAAATATTAGTACTTTTATTATTTTCCTTATCAATGAATTTGCGGGCGCAGGAACAGGTTGTCCCCGCCGAACATAATGAATCAGCACCACCGGAAATAACGCCGGTCAGCCGCGATGCCACTGCTTATCGCTTTTATGGCGAAATGGGCGGCGGCGGCAGCGTGTATTTAAATGGCAAAGATCAGCATAAATACAGCGACGGAACCTATATCGAAGGTGGTCTGGAAATAAAACACGGCAACTGGTTCGGGCTTATTTACGGCGAAGGCTGGACGGTACAGGCTGATCATCACGGAAACGCCTGGGTGCCTGATCACCGCTGGGGCGGATTCGAAGGCGGCTTAAACCGTTTTTACGGTGGTTATCGTACTGATCGGGGCACCGAATTTATCCTCAGTATGCGCAACGATTCCTCGCTGGATGACCTGCAATGGTGGGGCGATTTCACGCCGGAATACGGCTACGTGATCCCTAATACCCGCGATTTAACGCAGGCAGTGAAGGTGCAAAACCTGACCGGCAAGTTCCGTTACAGCCTGACCGCCGCACCGCAAAGCCGTGTTAATGAAAGCACGGCGTTACTGCATTTCGGAAAATACGACCGTTATTCAGATAAATACACCTATCAGGCGATGGTCAACGGCTACACGCAATATGATCTGATGGAAGGGCTGACGCTGCTCAACGGTCTGGAACTGACCGATGGCACCGGGCAGCTATTCCTCGCGGGTTTGCAGGGTAAAAATCTGGCAGGGCGCGTCTGGCATCACACCGGCAAAGGCGACAGCAGCCATTCCGGCCACGAATCAGGAATGATGGTCAGCGCCATGGTTGAAGCGGTCACCGGACTGTATTTATCCACCGCGTACAGTTATGCCG
Source organism: Rahnella sp. NRRL B-41462 (assembly GCF_003263525.1). NCBI lineage: Bacteria > Pseudomonadati > Pseudomonadota > Gammaproteobacteria > Enterobacterales > Yersiniaceae > Rahnella > Rahnella sp. NRRL B-41462. Next base: position 25,120 of record NZ_JYDF01000054.1, read on the forward strand.
AACATTCGCGGGATACTACTTTCGATACCACCACGTCTTACGCACAGGCCGGTATCTGGTACGAATATTACGGCGGCCGGTTCGCGACCGCATTAGACAGCAAATTCTATATGAGCAATGACAATACCGGCGCCAGCAACTCGGTATTTCTTATGCAATATTTCTACTGGGGAAGATCATAATGAAAAAAATTAATCCGCACCGGCCGCTCAGTTTAATTATCTGCGCTGCTTTATTTATTTCTGCACACGCACAGGCAGAAAACGCCGAGACTTTGCGGGCTGATTCGTTTAAAAACGTTATTAACCGTACCGGCGCGCCGCAATATATGCTCGATTATGATTTCGACGAGCATCAGCGTTTTAATCCTTTATTTGATGAGGGTGCCTGGCACGGGCATTTACTGCCGTCTGGCCCGCAAGGTATGGGCGGATTCCCTGGACCGGCGCTGCTGACCGAAGAATATATCAACTTTATGGCCGATAACTTTGACCGGCTGACGGTGCATAAAGCCGGACAAAAAGTCGCGCTGAGCATGACCGCTTACAGCATTCCCGGAGCGCTTGTTCAGACGCTGACCGCGCCCGGCATCCGCATCGACATGACCCTGCGTTTCGTGACGTCCCGCACTTCTTTGCTGGAAACTAAAATCACCACGGATTCCCCGCTGGAACTGGTCTGGGACGGCGAACTGCTGGAAAAGCTCCGCGCTCAGGAAGGAAAACCGCCATCGGATAAAACCATCGGGCAGGAATATCCGGGGTATACGCGCCAGATCCTGCCGGTTGCTGACGGCCTGCGTGTGATTTTCGGCAAAGTGCGCGAGGCCTCAAGCCTGATGACCTCCGGCGAGTCCGAATATCAGATCCACAAATCCCTGCCGATGCAGATGACGGTTACAGGCCATCAGTTTACCGGCAAAGCCAAAATCGCCGGTTCCACCACGTTTTACACCACTTATTCGCATCTGCTGACGGCCGCTGAGGTTCAGAAAGAGCAGCCGAAAATCCAGGATATTCTGGCGCATCCCCAGCCTTATCTGGATGCCTCGCAAAAACGCTGGGAAGGCTACCTGAATGCCGGTCTGACAAACCCGAAAGCAACCAAAGATCAGGAACGTGTGGCGGTGAAAGCCATCGAAACATTAACCGCTAACTGGCGCGGGGCGGCAGGTGCGATGAAGTTTGATTCGGTGACGCCATCGGTGACTGGCCGCTGGTTCTCCGGCAATCAGACCTGGCCGTGGGACACCTGGAAACAGGCGTATGCGATGGCGCATTTCAATCCCGAGGTGGCGAAAAACAATATCCGCGCCGTGTTTGCCTTTCAGATCCCGCCCGGTGATCCGGTTCGTCCGTGGGATGCCGGTTTTGTACCTGATCTGATTGCCTATAACCCGGGTCCGGAACGTGGCGGCGATGGCACCAACTGGAATGAGCGCAACACGAAACCGAGTCTGGCGGCGTGGTCGGTGATGGAAATCTACAAAACGACCGGTGATAAACAATGGCTGGCGGAGATGTACCCTAAACTGGTCGCTTATCACGACTGGTGGCTGCGTAACCGTGACCACAACCATAACGGCGTGCCGGAATATGGCGCCACGCGCGATAAAGCGCATAACACCGCTGACGGCAAAATGTTGTTTACCGTCAGGGAAGGGCAGAAAGAACAGACCGAATCCGGGCTGAAAAACTACGACCGCGTGGTGAAATCCGGTCAGTACGACAGCATCGAAATCCCGGCGCAGGTGGCGGCTTCGTGGGAATCGGGGCGGGATGATGCGGCGGCCTTCGGTTTTATCGATGCCGATCAGCTGGCGAAATACATCAAAAATGGCGGTAAAAAACAGGACTGGCAGGTCAAATTCGCCGAAAACCGTTCGGATGACGGAACGTTGCTGGGGTATTCGCTGTTACAGGAATCCGTCGATGAAGCCAGCTATATGTACAGCGACAACAAATACATGGCCGAAATCGCCGACATTTTGGGCAAGAAAACAGCCGCCGCAGATTTTCGCGCGAAAGCCGTCAAACTGGCCGGATACATCAACACCTGCATGTTCGACAGCCGCAGCGGCTTCTTCTATGACATCCGCATTGAAGACAAACCGCTGGCCAACGGCTGCGCGGGCAAACCAATCGTCGAACGCGGCAAAGGCCCGGAAGGCTGGTCACCGTTGTTTAACGGCGCAGCGACGCAGGCGCATGCCGACGCCGTGGTGAAAGTGATGAAAGATGTGCGCGAATTTAACACCTATGTGCCGCTGGGCACCGCCGCACTGACCAATCCGGCGTTCGGTGCAGACATTTACTGGCGCGGCAGGGTCTGGGTCGATCAGTTATATTTCGGTCTGAAAGGCATGGAGCAATACGGTTACCGCGAAGATGCCGTCAAAATGGCGCAGGCCTTCTTTGATCACGCCGATGGTCTGGTTTCGGATGCGCCTATCCGGGAAAACTACAATCCGCTCAACGGCCAGCAGCAGGGCGCACCTAACTTCTCGTGGAGCGCAGCGCATCTTTACATGCTATACAACGACTTTTTCGGGCAGGGGAAATGAGGCGGTAAGGGCTGAATTTCAGGCACAAAAAAAACCGCTTCAGAGAGCGGTTTTTTTGTTGGGTGATTCAGTTAGCGCTAAATCAACCCAGTTTCACGCTTTAATAATAAGCGGGATCAGGCAACCCAAACGCCACTAACTTACACCAGGGGTGGGAAGGCAGCAAGTTTAAATTCTATACACATATCCTTATTGTTTTTATGGTCTTGGTGGTAGCATCTGCGCGGGGCTAGTTTGCCCGTTTAGCGACGGGTCACCGGGCTTGAAATTAGCACTTGAGTACCGCGCGGACAGGCAACCCAAACACTGCTTGTCCTTCTCCAGTCGGTCCCGGTGCTTATTGGTGAAACGCGGTTGTAAAAGGCCGCATCAATGAATAAGTGTATTTATGCACTGATCGTTGTACTGGGTTCTTTGATGACAACTGCTGGTGATGGATGGAACGTTAATGTTTCTCATATCAACATCAATGTCAGCACGGGCCCGGGTTTGTAGCAGTAGAGAAACCGCCCTTCGGGGCGGTTTTTTTATCTCAGGCTTTACGCCCTAATCCCCAGCACACCAGTCCCGCCACCAGCAGCGACGGAATTGTTGCACCGATATCCGGCAGCATATTTGCCATCAGATGATAAACCACAATGCCGGTAATCCAGGCTGCGAGGGAACGTATATTCAGGTCTTTTTGTGTCTGCCTGCGCAGAACAAAATGATGCGTCAGCACCACACCAAACAGCGGCGCAAACACGGAGCCAATCAGCAGCAGGAAGTTTTCGTATTGCGTCAGCGGAACGGCCCAGGCGATCAGCGTACACAGCAGGCCGATACCCAGCGTCAGTTTACCCACGCTGACCGGCAGGGAAGTCCCCGCCGACACCGCCGCTGAGTGAATATCCGCAAAGGCATTTTCATGCTCATCCACCAGAATCAACAGCAGCGGGATGCCCAGCGCAATGCCAGAAAGCGCCAGCAGCAGCGCATTGGCATCGGTCGAGGTGCTGACAAACGCCAGCGTATACGCCACGCCGAGCGCCATCATCCACACGCTGCCGAGGAAATATCCGCAGGCCGTTCCCCAGAAGTTTTGCCGCGCAGATTTGCCGAAACGGGTGTAATCCGACACCAGTGGCAGCCACGAAAATGCCATCGACACCACAATATCGCAGGCCAGTGCGAACGGCATCGAACCGTCCCCGGCTTTATGCCACAGTGTGGATAAATCGGCGTGCAGGAACAGATAACCGGTCAGCCACGCACAGCTCGCCAGCAACAGCCAGATCCCCCAGCGGCGCAGTACCAGGCGGATAAACGCCAGCGGCCCGCTGGCCGCCAGCAAGGTGGCAACGACGCCGAAAATAAACGTCCAGAGGGTCGGATTCGCCCAAAAACTGCCGTCGCCCCAGGCGCGTTTTGCCAGCAGACTGGCCGCATCGCGCATCACCACAATTTCGAACGCGCCCCAGCCGATCAACTGGATCAGATTGAACAGCACCGGCAGTGCCACGCCGCGTTTGCCGAGGCTCAGCCTCAGCGATGCCATCGACGACATGCCCGTCTGCCCGCCGGTCACCCCGACCAGCGCCAGCAGCGCAACGCCGACGGCAGACCCCAGCACAATGGCTGCCAGCGAGCCCGCCAGCCCGAGGCCCGGAGCCAGAATGGCACCGGCCTGCAATACCATCAGACCCATACCGAGCGAGAACCACAGCGAGAATAAATCAGACCAGCCCAGCACCCGTGATTTTTCCGGCACAGACGCCTGAGGCGAATAAATACTATTATCTTTCATGAGGTTAATTTCGTGGCTAAAGCGAAGGTCTGTTATAGCATATTGCGGTGAGATTCTGATGAAGGGCGGAGCGGAAGCGCACTTTCCGGCGGGCAGCCTGGGGATTTCAGGCACAAAAAAGCCGCTTCAGAGAGCGGTTTTTTATATCGTATCCTGTCATTTCGAGTGGATCACAATCATCCCCAATTTTTCCAGCAAATGACTCTGCTGCCAGTCGTCGATTTTCACGCCATCCAGATCGACTTTACGGATATTCAGCTCACCCAGATCGGAGTTCGTCAGGTCGCAATGGGTAATGTTGACGTTATTCCAGTCGAACTCGGTGAATTCGCCGCCGGAAAGGTCGGAGCCGCTGAAGTTTGCGCCCTGCACGTTCGCGCCGGTCCAGCGGTTTTCCCATAACTCGCATTTCTCCAGAATGACTTTGCTGAAGTTCGCGTAGCTGAAGTTATTTTTGGTCATGAAGGCGCTGCAAAACCAGGTGCGCGAGGTGATCATATTCATAAAACTCGCGCCGCTGAAATCTGCGCCAGTGGCTTTGCATTCACGGATTTCGCATCCCAGCGCCTGAATGTTTTTAAAATCAGCCATCGTCAGATCACAGCGTTTAAAGCTGGCATCCTGCAATTTTGCATGCTGGAAAGAGCAGCCTTTTTGTTCCCCATCATCGTAAAACAGACAATCGACGAACGCCGTTTCTGACAGATCGGTGCTGTCAAAACGGCAGCGGTAAAAGCGGCAGTTCTCCAGTGTCTCGCCGGTAAACTGCCTGATGCTAAAGCGTTGATCGGTAAATACTTGATTGGTGAACATCATCAATCCTTTTGATTTTTTATTTCAGTTATAAATAGGTTATCAGATGTTCCAGGTCACGTTAATGATTTTATATGATTAGCAGTTTTTTTATTTGTATAATATTTTCAATCTGATTAATTATTAAGTAAGTGGCTAAGGAGGTGCTTTTATTTTAATCTCTTCTTTATTTACTTTTGAGCAGGGAGCATTAATATATGCTTGCACCGGATAAAAAAGTTTTCACCAAAAAGACAGCAGGCGAAAAGATCTTACGCAATACCCGCAACAGATGGTCTTCACAAACCAGTGAGAGCATGATGCGTAATGGTATTCTGTGGCAGCCCGGCAAGAAAACGATAGATGATTATTCTGTGCATAACTATCACGCATTACGAATAGCACTGGGTAAATTGACGATTCAGGAGCAGATTTTTTTCAATACCCTGACTCAGGCACCTTTCTATGCTGTTCACTGTACAGATTCACTTGATGTGGTCAATAAAAACAGCGATCTGATTTTATATTCGAGGAAGAAATTAATCAGTAAGGGGATCCGGTTTAATGCAGATAATACTCAGCCTATAGATATTTCGATGTTGGGAAATGACGGTTATGTGTTTTTTTCTTTAGAAGTGGGTTCACCATTACTGAAATCCTCAAGTCGCTTTGGCAGTATATTTTATAAAATAACCTATTCTCATCCGGTTTTCCGAAACTCATCAATGGTATTAACCGATCAGGTTGCTCTGGTGATACCGCGATGCCATATTCCCGAGCTGAGCAGAGAGGCTGTCAGGATATTAGAAGTCCGGCAGCTTGATCGTCTCGCGATAATTTTTAATGGGAAAATGCTCTCCGTTTTAGGGTTGGCTTATTCTATTATCCTCACTAACAGAAGTTTACCGGTAGCAGATCAGAAAATAGTCCTTTCTGCCAGAACTCACACAGAACTGTCAAACGTGGTGAACAGTTTTTACCGACCGGAAATTCGCGTTCCGAAAATGGTGGGCATCAAATCTGATGAGTACTCAATAAATATGGATCATTACAAACCACGCGTTATGAGTTCAAGTGAAAGTGATGAAGATTTTGACGAAATAGAATACATTGGCTCGGGGTCAGATTATTCAGACGGTGAAGACTGATAGCCTGCTGTCTTTTGAGCCTCAGGTGGGGGACTCCGGGACAATCTCATTGGCGCATAATGAGGTTATCTGTAAATTTAATCGCCATAATTTTGCCCAATTCCCTGCCTGTTACTATGCTGAAAGACTTAAAGGAACTCAGGTAAAGGAAAATCCAAAATGCGTCTTTCCCCTCTTTTTCTGGCTATTACTTTGGCATGCAGCCAATATGCGGCCGCTGCGCAATTCACATCTGCACCGGCATCAACGCAGGAGCACGTCATGAATCACGCTATTAATGCCGATAACCCATTTCTGAAACCCAGCCCGCTGGAATACCAGGCGCCGCAATTTAATCTCTATAAAGACAGCGATTATGAACCGGCGATCCTCGAAGGCATCCGCCAGAAACTGGCTGAAGTCGATAAAATCGCCAGCGACAGCGCGCCGCCAACCTTTGAAAATACTTATGTGGCCCTGGAAAAATCCGGCGTCATGCTGCAACGCGTGCAAAACGTTTTTGGCGCGATGACCGGCGCGAATACCAACGATACGCTGCAAAAAATTGACGAAGATACCTCGCCAAAACTGGCGGCGATGGATGACAGCATTCATCTCAACAGCAAGCTGTTTGCGCGGCTGAAAGCGGTCTATGACCAGCGCAGCAGCCTGAAAATTTCCCCCGAATCACAGCGCCTGATTGAGGTGACTTTTAAGGATTTCGAGCTGTCAGGTGCCAATCTTTCGGATGCGGATAAAGACAAACTCAAAGCGCTGAATCAACAGGCGGCAACGCTCAGCACGCAGTTCACTAATAAATTGCTGGCCGCCACCAAAGCGGGCGGGCTGACGGTGAAAGATAAAGCGCAGCTTGCCGGGCTGAGTGACGCCGAATTATCGGCAGCCGCGCAGGCCGCCAAAGACCGCAAGCTGGATAATGCCTGGCTTCTGGTTTTGCAAAACACCACGCAGCAGCCGTTGTTACAGTCACTGGATGACCGCGACACGCGCCAGGCACTGTATGAGGCCTCAATCAATCGCGCTGAAAAAGGCGATGCCAACGACACCCGTGAGCTGATTGCGAAGCTGGCAAAGGTCCGCGCGCAGCAGGCTCAGGTGCTGGGTTTCCCGAGTTATGCCGCGTGGAAACTGGAAGATCAGATGGCGAAAACGCCGCAGGCTGCACTGGATTTCATGCACAAAATTGTGCCAGCCGCGACCGCCCGCGCGCAGCGTGAAGCGCAGGATATTCAGGCAGAAATCGATAAACAGAAGGGCGGCTTCAAAGTGACTGCCTGGGACTGGCAGCACTACGCCCAGCAGGTTCGCAAAGAGAAATATGATCTGGACGACGCGCAGATCAAACCCTATTTCGAGCTGAATAATGTGCTGGAAAACGGCGTGTTTTATGCCGCTAACTTGCTGTATGGCATCACCTTTAAAGAACGCAAAGACCTGCCGGTTTACAATCCTGATGTGCGGGTTTTTGAGGTGTTCGATAAAGACGGTAAATCGATGGCGCTGTTCTACGCCGATTATTATCAGCGCGATAATAAAGGCGGCGGCGCATGGATGAGCAACTACGTCGATCAGTCGAAATTGCTGGGTACGAAACCGGTGATTTACAACGTGGCGAATTTCCAGAAACCGGCGGCGGGGCAACCGGCGCTGCTGTCGTGGGACGACGTTATCACTATGTTCCACGAATTTGGTCACACGCTGCATGGCCTGTTTGCCGATCAGGAATATCCGGGTCTTTCCGGTACTGCGACGCCGCGTGATTTTGTCGAATTCCCGTCGCAGTTTAACGAGCACTGGGCGAGTGATCCGAAAGTGTTTACTCACTTCGCCAAACATTATCAGACCGGTGAAGTGATGCCGCAGGCCTTGCAGGACAAAATCGAGAAGGCCAGTAAGTTCAACAAAGGCTATGACATGACCGAACTGCTGGCGGCTGCGTTACTGGATATGCACTGGCACAGCCTGAGCGCGGACGCACCGCAGCAGGATGTTGATAAGTTTGAAGCGGAGTCGCTGGCGAAAGATAAAGTGAATCTGGCGTATGTGCCGCCGCGCTACCGTTCCAGCTATTTCCAGCACATCTGGGGTAACGGCTATGCCGCCGGGTATTACGCCTATCTGTGGACCGAAATGCTGGCCGATGATGCCTTTGCCGGTATCACTGAGCAGGGTGGGCTGACGCGGGAGAACGGTCAGAAATTCCGTGATCAGATCCTCTCACGCGGTAACAGCGAAGATCTGGAAAAACTCTACGAAACCTGGCGTGGCAAGGCTCCGTCAATTGAGCCGATGCTGAAAAACCGCGGACTGGAGGAGTAAAAATAGCCGTGCCCGGTATCACGCCGGGCACGGACACTCTTGCTGTGAATATTTAAAATCAACGCCCGAAAAACGTCGCTTCTCCCGCTGAAATTCCCCTATGCTTTTCCCCATGTTTCCGGTCTGCGAGTGAAATCATGCTGTTCGATTTACCTGACGATGATGTGCTTTATGCTGCGCTGATTGCCCGTGATCCGGCCTATGACGGCTTTGCTTTTGTCGGCGTCAAAAGCACCGGTATTTTTTGCCGCCTGACCTGCCCGGCACGAAAACCTAAGCGCGAGAACTCGGTATTTTATCCGTCGATGGTCAGCGCGATGGAAGCCGGATTCCGGCCCTGTAAACGCTGCCGGCCGCTGATGCAGGGCGGAGAAAAAGACCCGCTGGTGCTGAAATTGCTGGCTGCGCTGGAAAACGAGCCAGACAAAAAGTGGAGCGAGGGCGATGTGCAGGCGATGAACGTTGATCCTTCCACCGTCCGCCGCGCCTTTAAACGACAGTTTGGCATCACTTTTCTGGAAATGGCGCGCTTACGCAGAATCGGCAAGGGTGTCGATGCGCTGGCCGGGGGAGAGCCGGTAATTGATGCCCAACTGGATGCAAGTTTTGAATCCGGCAGCGGATTTCGAGCGGCGATCACCCGTCAAATCGGGCTGAACCCGAGCCAGGCCAGAAAGCATCAGTTTCTGAAGGCTGACTGGCTGGATACGCCGATCGGTTCCATGCTGGCGATCGCCAGCCACGACGCACTGTATCTGCTGGAGTTTATTGATCGTCCGGCATTACCTAATGAAATTGAGCGGCTGAAACAACTGACGTCCTCTGAAATTATTTTTGGACGAACGCCGCTGATTGATCAGCTCGAACTGGAACTGGCGGCGTATTTCGCGGGTGAAAAGCACACATTTATCACGCCACTGGCGGAATTCGGTTCATTGTTTACCCGTAAAGTCTGGGATGCGCTCAGGGCTATTCCGGCGGGTGAACTGCGCAGTTACTCCGCGCTGGCGGCGGATATCGGGCAGGCCACGGCTTCCCGCGCAGTCGCCCGTGCCAACGGGGCTAACCAGATTTCAATCCTGATCCCTTGTCATCGCGTCATTGGTGCTGATGGTTCGCTGACCGGTTACGGCGGCGGATTATGGCGCAAGCGGTGGCTGATTGAACACGAACGAAGAATGGCGTTGAGCCGCTAAACGAGGAGCAGGGTATGAATCAGCAAAGTCGGGCACTGGCATTTTCACAACTTCACCAGAAGCACAATCCGGTCATTTTATACAACATCTGGGATGCGGGCAGCGCGCTGGCGGTGGCGCAGTCGGGGGCAAAAGCCATCGCTACCGGAAGCTGGTCGTGTGCGGCGGCGCAGGGGTATCAGGATGGCGAAGCCATGCCTTTTTCCAGCCTGTTACGGACGGTGCAACGCATTGCCTCTGTGATCAGTCTGCCGCTCACGGTGGATTTCGAGACCGGTTATGGTGCGGATCGCCGCGACAACCTGAGCGCACTTTTGCAGGCGGGTGTCGTGGGTATTAATGTTGAGGATCAGCAAATGGGATTATCCGCGCTGAACGGCGTCCGTGAACAATGCGAGATTCTGAACTCGCTTCGTCAGGTGGCGGAAAATCAGGGAATGGCGTTATTTATCAATGCGCGCACCGATGTCTTTTTACAGGAACCCGACGCCACGCGGCATCCGGTGCTGATGGCGGAAGCTAAAAAGCGGCTGACTGCCTATAAGGATGCGGGAGCCAGCGGTTTTTTTGCCCCCGGTTTGAGTGACCTGACACTGATTGCCGAACTCTGTGAGGTATCAGCGCTGCCGGTGAATATTATGGCCAGCAATCTGACACCACCGCTGGCTGATCTCACTGCGGCGGGTGTCAGCCGGATAAGCTATGGCCCGCATCCTTATATCGGGCTGATGGAAACCCTTAAACAGCACGCGGCTGTGCTGTATTAGCCGCCAGACGGTGCCCCATCCAGAAGAACAGCAGACCGCCAACCGAGGCGGCAATCAGCGCGATAAACATCACCGGCGGGGCGGTGTAACTGAGCAGAAAACCACACATGACCGGGTTTATCGCGCCACCCAGATTGCTCAGGTTCTGCATGCCGTAATAGCTGCCCTTCATATTTTCCGGCGCGATAAAGTCGATAAACATATATTCCACCGGGATAACAATCAGTTCGCCAAAGCTGAAAATCGCCATCGCGATCACCCAAAGCAACACTGATTGTCCGGCGGTCATAAAGCCGATCAGGCCGATGATGAAGAAAATCGTGCCGAGAAGCAGCCATTTCAGCAGGCTGTTTTGTTTCATCCGGCTGCTTAATACGTACTGGAAGGTGATAACAATCACGGCGTTGGTGATCATCACCGCGCCGATGATTTTGTACGCAAAAGCGGCGTTTGAGACCAGAATCAGGTACTGGGAGAGATAACCGGCGAATTGCCCGAACACCACCGAACCCAGCGTGCTGCCCAGTGTGAAGTAAATCAGACGACGGTCATGGGCCAGAATGCTCAGTGTCTGACGAAGGTTCGGTTTTGGCAGGGGTTTCTGTTCCTGTTCTGTTTGCGGCGGTTTATGCGGGATATTGCGCAATCCCCAGGTCAGGGAAATCACGGTACCGAGCGCCAGTACGCCGGAAATCACGAACGGCAGCAGCGGGCTGAAACCCGCCAGCCACACGCCCAGCGACGAGCCCACCGCCCAGCCGACATTCACCAGCGTGTAATTCATCGAAAATGCCTTCACCCTTTTTTCTACCGGCAACCAGCTGGCGATACAGGCTTTGAGCGTGATGCTGAGCAGGGCGTAAGCGGCATTGAGCAGCGCCAGTACCAGCAGCACGCCGGTCACATTCGGCAGAAACGGCAACAGTAAAAAGCTCAGCCCGAACAGGCTGATGGAGACGGTAATCAGCGTCCGGTGATTGAATTTATCCACCAGATAGCCGCCGTACAGACTACTGAGAATCCCGATTGCCAGGCTGGCACCGAGAATGATCCCGACGCTTTTGGGCAGCAGATGATAGTGCTCAGTCAGATAAATAGTGATAAACGGCAGTGTGACGCCACGTCCGATAGTGAGTACTAACGAACTGGCTAACAGCGCAAGAATTAATGGCGGCATTCCCTTCATGTTGAATGGCATTCCCTGATTAACAGCAACATTTTCGTTACATCATAAAGGAGTCTGTACAGTATTTTTCATTACAAAAAAGAGGGATTTAAGAGAGTTGCACGGGATAACCCGCGCAGGTCGTGGCCCGGCTTATAACTTCTGCGGCGCAACGCCGTGGAACAGCAAAAGGGCGACGTGTTTACGCAACATATCGGGGGAAATGGGCGACGCGCCTTCCTGTCTCATTTTCATTGAGGCCATCGGGAACAGCGTCAGACCGAACAGGGAAATGAACAGCAATGCCGGATTGAGATCCGGATTCAGTTTTCCTTCGGCCTGCCAGCGGGTAATGCATTCCTGTACGATTTTGCGGTTTTTGTCGCCGTTACGTTCTTCCATGCGTTTTTTCAGCATACCGCTTTCGCTGATGACTTCCCGCACCCACAGCGGTGCCACCCACGGGTATTTTTCTGCCGCATCAATCATGCACTGCGCCATATTAGTGATCGCCAGAAGCGGATCGTCGGCATGTGTTTGGAAAATATCAGTAAATCCGGCACGGACTGGCTGAAAACGTTCGTCGATCATCACGTCCAGCAGTTGTTCGCGGGTCTTGAAATAGTAATGCAGCATGGCAGTAGTGACGCCTGCTTCTTTGGCGATCATGCTCAGCGGCGTTTCGGCAATGCCGTATTGGGCAAACAGTTTCAGGGCGGCGTCCAGCAGCAGTTCACGCTTATCCGCTCCGGATTTTGCACTGCGCGGACGACCCGGACGACGCACGGGCGTGTTGGCTTCGTTTTGATCCTTTTGTGCGGATCCTGGCGTTTCTGAGATTTTTCTGTCTGCCATAAGGAGGGCGATCCATTGACCAGATGAATTTGATGCTTCAATATTAATTATACAGTTAATTAATTACAAGTCAGGATGTCATTCATGACGACAATAAATTCGGCACAGAGCGAGGTGGCGGAACAGAAGCCTTCGATAAAGCTGCTGTTCTCCGCGCTGATGCTGGTGATGCTGCTGGCCGCCCTCGACCAGACGATTGTGTCCACCGCGCTGCCGACTATCGTCAGCGAGCTCGGCGGACTGGATCAGCTCTCGTGGGTGGTGACCTCTTATCTGCTGGCCTCCACCATTGTGGTGCCGCTGTACGGTAAGTTTGGTGATCTGCTCGGTCGCAAAATCGTGCTGCAAACGGCGATTATCGTGTTCCTGCTCGGTTCGGTATTGTGCGGACTGGCGCAGAACATGACGCAGCTGATTCTGATGCGCGCCCTGCAGGGGCTGGGCGGCGGCGGGCTGATGGTGGTCAGTATGGCGGCGGTCGGCGATGTCATTCCGCCGTCCGAGCGTGGGAAATATCAGGGGCTGTTCGGCGGGGTATTTGGTCTGGCGACGGTTATCGGGCCGCTGATCGGTGGTTTTCTGGTTGAGCATATTTCCTGGCGCTGGATTTTCTACATCAATCTGCCGCTGGGGATTTTCGCCCTGCTGGTGATTGGCGTGGCGCTGAAATCGCAGACTGCGCGCATCCGCCATGAAATCGATTTTCTCGGCGCGGGTTATCTCGCGGCGGCGCTGACCTGCATCATCTTGTTCACCAGCGAAGGTGGCACGGTGTATCAGTGGTCGGATCCGCAACTGTGGTGCATTCTGGCGTTCGGGCTGGTGACCCTTGGTGGCTTTATTTATGAAGAAACGCTGGCGGCCGAGCCGATCATTCCGCTGGGTCTGTTCCGCGACCGCACCTTCCTGCTCAGTTGCGCAATCAGCTTTATTATCGGCATGTCACTGATGGGGTCGATGACCTTCCTGCCGCTGTATTTGCAGGTGGTGAAAGGCTCGTCGCCGTCAGAAGCGGGGATGCAACTGCTGCCGCTGATGGGCGCATTGCTGTTCAGTTCGATCGTCAGCGGGCGTCTGATCAGCCGTATTGGCCGTTATCGTATTTTTCCGATTATCGGCACCTTACTGAGTTTCGCCGGTATGGTGCTGCTGGGTTTTCTGAAAGTCAGCACGCCGGTACATATGCTGTATCTCTACATCGGCGTGCTCGGTTTCGGCCTGGGGATGGTGATGCAGGTGCTGGTGCTGGCGGTACAAAACTCGGTATCGATGAAACAAATGGGCGTGGCGACCTCCGGTGTGACACTGTTCCGCTCGATTGGTGGTTCCATCGGCGTGGCAATGTTTGGGGCGATTTTCACCCACGTTCTGCGTGATCAACTGGTGGCGCTGATCCCCGAAGGCACGGTGCTTCCCCGCTCACTCAGCGCGCAGGCGGTGCAGGAATTACCGGCCGCCATCCGCGCTGATTATTTGCAGGCATTTGGCTCGGCGCTGCACTCGGTATATCTGATTGCCGCGTGCGTGATGGTGCTGGCGTTTGTCCTGTCGCTGCTGCAAAAAGATGCGGTGCTGAAGAAATAACCGGCCGCAATCCCGGCGATTTGCACTAAGCTTTCCCCTTTACGGCGTTGAAATGGCATGGAAACCAGCAACGCCGGCAGGGATATCATAAAGGGGATCGCTATGCTGTTTCGCCGTTTCGAGCGAATGATCGACATCTTCCGTGAGGCACCGGCTGCTGAACCGCCGGATCAGGTTCTGCCTTTCTATCTTTATTATCTGCGTCAGGTCTGGCCGAGTTTCGCCGTTTTACTGGTGGTGGGACTGATCGGTGCGCTGATTGAGGTTTCGCTGTTCAGCTATCTCAGCCAGATTATCGACCTGACCAAAGACACACCGCCGGGCAGTTTTTTCACCGACCATATGGGCGAGCTTTTATGGATGGCGGCGGTGGCGATGATCCTGCGGCCGGTGTTTATCGGGTTGCATGATTTGCTGGTTCACCAGGCTATCAGTCCCGGCATGACCAGCATGATCCGCTGGCAGAATCATAAGTATGTCCTCAAACAGAGCCTGAACTTTTTCCAGAGCGATTTCGCCGGACGCATTGCCCAGCGCATTATGCAGACTGGTAACTCGTTGCGCGATTCGGCGGTGCAGGCGGTGGACGCCATCTGGCATGTGGTGATTTACGCCGCCAGTGCGCTGTTCCTGTTTGCCGAGGCGGACTGGCGGCTGATGATCCCGCTGATTATCTGGATCTTCGGTTACGGCGTTTGCCTGCGTTATTTCGTGCCGCGTGTGAAACAACGCTCGGTGCAGTCATCGGAAGCGCGCTCAAAACTGATGGGCTGCATCGTCGACGGTTACACCAACATCACGACGCTGAAACTGTTTGCGCATACCGATCTCGAGCAAAAATACGCGCGCGAAGCGATTAGCGAACAGACCGAGAAAACCCAACTGGCAGGGCGTCTGGTCACCGGCATGGACGTGTCGGTCACCACGCTGAACGGGTTGCTGATTGTCAGCACCACCGGTCTGGCCTTGTGGCTGTGGACCCAGTCGCTGATAAGCGTCGGGGCTATCGCGCTGGCGACGGGTCTGGTTATTCGTATAGTGAATATGTCCGGCTGGATCATGTGGGTGGTGAACGGTATTTTCGAAAATATCGGCATGGTGCAGGACGGCCTGCACACCATTGCGCGGCCATTGACGGTAACGGATATCCCGCAGGCGAAAGCGCTGAAAGTCGATCAGGGGGCGATCCACTTTGATCACATTCAGTTTAATTACGGCAAAGAGAATTCCGGAGAAGGCGGCAGGGTGATCCCCAATCTGGATCTGGCAATCCGTCCCGGCGAGAAGATCGGCCTGATCGGGCCTTCCGGCGCGGGGAAATCCACGCTGGTGAATCTGCTGCTGCGTCTGTATGACATCGACAGCGGTCGCATTCTGATTGATCAGCAAAATATTGCCGACGTCACGCAGGAAAGCCTGCGCGCGCAAATCGGTATGATTACCCAGGACACCTCGCTGCTGCATCGTTCCATCCGCGACAACCTGCTGTACGGCAGGCCGGGCGCGACGGAAGAGGAGTTGCAACTGGCAATTCGTCAGGCGCGTGCCGATGAATTCATTCCGCAACTTTATGATTCGCTGGGCCGTACCGGGCTGGATGCGCATGTCGGTGAGCGCGGCGTCAAACTTTCCGGCGGCCAGCGTCAGCGTATTGCGATTGCCCGCGTATTACTGAAAAACGCACCGATCCTGATCATGGATGAAGCCACGTCGGCGCTGGATTCCGAAGTGGAAGCGGCGATTCAGGAAAGTCTGGAAACGCTGATGGGCGGTAAAACGGTGATTGCCATTGCGCACCGCTTATCGACGATTGCCAAAATGGACCGTCTGGTGGTGCTGGAAAAAGGGCAGATTGTTGAGACGGGCAATCACGCCGAGCTGCTGGCGCACGGCGGGCTTTATGCGCGCTTGTGGCAACACCAGACCGGCGGATTTGTCGGCATGGATTAGGGCCCGAGCTTAACAGACGTCGTGCCGGTAGGGCAGCACTTCGCGGGCTTCGTCCGCCCAGCGCTGCACGGCGGCACGCTCTTCCACTAAAAAATCTTCCACGGCGTCACGCAAACCCGGATGCCGTAAATAGTGCCATGAGTCGGTGATCACCGGCTCAAAGCCACGCAGCAGTTTGTGTTCGCCCTGTGCGCCCGCATCAAACCGTTTGAGGCCGCTGGCAATCGCGTATTCCATTCCCTGATAAAAACAGGTTTCAAAATGCAGCCGGTCGAATTCCGCCACGCATCCCCAGTAGCGGCCATAAAACGTATCACCGCTGATTAAACTGAACGCCATGGCGACATCACGGCCATTTTGCTGCGCGAATACCACGCGGATCGCCTCCGGCATTCTTTCCGCCAGCAGGCTGAAAAATGTGCGGGTCAGATACGGTGACTGGCCGCGTACCGCATAGGTATTGCTGTAGCAGGCATAAACGAAATCCCATTGTGCTTCAGTCACCTGCGCGCCTTTCAGCCAGACAAATTCAATGCCCTGCGCGGCCACCTGTTCGCGCTCTTTGCGAAACTGTTTGCGCTTGCGTGAGGTGAGTGCGTCGAGGTAATCCTGAAAATCGCGATAACCGCGGTTCTGCCAGTGATATTGCAGGCCCTGCCGGTGCTGCCAGACCGCTTCACCGCCGATCAGCCGGTTAGCGCGCTCATCGGTAAAATTGATGTGTGCGCCGGTCAGGCCATTTTCTTGCAGAAAATCCGGCAGTGCCTGCAACAGACTGATCGCAGCAGATTCATCGCCCAGCAGCCGTGCGCCGGTCACCGGGCTGAACGGCACCGCACCCAGCCATTTCGGGTAATAGGCAATACCTGAACGCTGGCAGGCATCCGCCCAGCCCTGATCAAACACGTATTCGCCGTAAGAATGGCGTTTGCGATAGCCGGGAATGGCGGCGCGGATTTCCCCGTTTTCCTGCCAGAGAAGATGCTGCGGATGCCAGCCGGAATGCGGCCCGAGGCTGCCGCTGTCTTCCAGCGCGGATAAAAATGCATAGCTGAGGAAAGGCTGCTGCGCAGGCACCAGCGCATCCCACTGTGCGGCTGGCAAATCAGCCAGACGGTTTAACGTGATAACAGGCATCAATTATTCTCGCTGTGGCGTAAAAGAGAAATCAGTTAACTGTCGTGCAGGCAGGGGGATATTACGGCAGAGGTTAGGATAACAATATAATAAGTCTTAAGTCGCTGATTTATCATCCGGAACATTATTTAAAAATGTTCCGGATGTTTTATTTAACGGGTAATTAACTGGCGCGTACTTCCGGGTTATCGGACAGCGAAATAAAGGCTCCGCTTTTCGCATCAAAGGCTTCGATGCAACCCGATTCAATATCATACACCCAGCCGTGCAAGGTAATTTCCCCTTTCGCCAGGGCGACCGCTACGCAAGGATGCGTGCGCAGGTTACTCAGCTGGGCCACGACGTTCTGGTGCACCATACCGTTGACGCGTGCCTCAGGGTTTGCGTGTTCGACGGATTCATTGATGGCTTTTGCGGCATCGGAATAACGCAGCCAGTGTGCGACCGCTGGCATGTGATCCAGACAGGTGCAGTTGGCAATCGCGCTCATTGCGCCGCAGTTGGAGTGCCCGCAGATGACGATATCTTTTACGCCCAGCGCCATGACGGCGTACTCCACCGTGGCGGAAACGCCGCCCGGTTCCGGCCCGAATGGCGGCACAATATTACCGGCATTACGGATAACAAACAGTTCGCCCGGTTCACGCTGCGTGACTAATTCCGGCACTAACCGGCTGTCAGAACAGGATATAAACAAGGTCTTAGGATTTTGGTTTAACGCGAGTTCTTTGAATAACTTAGAACGCTGTGGAAACGCCTCTTTCTGGAATCTGAGGAAACCTTCAATGACATCTTTCATAGGGGAATTCCATGTATTTCAATGCCAGTGAGTCTGCCACGAAAAAAAAGGCAGATCAATCAGACACAATATCAACACTATTTACAGGGAAATAAGCAGGCACAAAATAATATCATTTACCGGCGATAAGAATTTCACATTCTGTTTTTTTAATGCCATACCTTTATCTCAGCATTATTCGTCCCCATATTTCCTCTACCCCCTCAGTGAAGGAGTCTGTATGACAATCGAATACGCTATTTTCGGTGGTGGCTGTTTCTGGTGTACAGAAGCGGTGTTCAAAGACGTCATTGGCGTGGAGTCGGTGGAAAGTGTCTACACCGGCGGGCGTCGCCCGAACCCAAATTATGAGCAGGTCTGTACCGGCACGACCGGTCATGCGGAAGCCATCCGCGTGGGGTTTGACCCGGAAAAACTGACTTACGGTGATTTGCTGGATATTCACTTTGTGACGCACGATCCGACCCAGCTTAACCGCCAGGGAAATGACGTCGGCACGCAATACCGTTCGGCGATTTTCCCGGCCAATGAACAGCAAAAAGCAGAGGCGGAAGCGGCGATACTGCGCGCGCAGCACGATCACAGTGATCCGATTGTGACCAGCATCGAACCACTCGGCGAAGTGTATGTGGCCGAAGGCTATCACCAGAACTACTGGGATGGTGCGGGGCAGCAGAACCGTTATTGCATGGCGGTGATCCCACCGAAACTGCAAAAGTTGCGCAAGAGTTTTGCGCAGCGGACGAAATCGTTACAGCAGTAAAAACACCCTTATCCGTTGCTCAGCCAGCACATTAATGCGTGCTGGCTGACGACGATTCATCTCCGCCTGTTATTCTTCCGGCAACACTCCCCCTTTTGCCCAATGTGATTTCGGTATTTCAGTGATCACCACATCCACACTTTCAGGTTTACATTTCAGGGTTTCTGCTGCCAGGCGGGTCACTTCGCGGACAAAGTCACGTTTTTGTTCGGGGGTACGGCCAGGAAACATTTCCAGACGGATCATCGGCATAGTAAATCCTTAGTGATTAGGCCCTCACGGCGGGGGCAGCCTCTATTCTACGTAAGGATTGGGAAGAATAAAGACGTGCAAAACAAAAGCCAGAACCTCTGTTCTGGCTTTTAATTGCTTCAGAATCCGTAGCGGATTGCATCCTTACTTTGCTGCATCAGTGCATCGATTTTTTCGGAAAATCGCTCCAGCCCTTTGCCGTCACCGGCTTCAGAGCACTGCCGCCGTCGCGCATTGTAGGCTTTCATCAGCTGTGCCTGTGCAAACCCCGGCTTGCCGTAACAGGCCATGCTTTGCTCCCAGCAGGCAATGGCCGCGTCCAGATCCTGCTGTTCCTGATACTGTTTTCCCAGCTCATTCAGCGCTTTCGCCGACTCCTGCGGCGGCAATTGCTGCGCCAGAATTTGCTCAATGCGTGTGTCCATAACCATGACCTCCGGCTTGCTTAGTGGAAGAAGTTGAGAATATGGCCGAATACCAGCCCGACGCTGATCACGTCTGAGTCACTGAACGTCACGTTCGAGAAGCCGAACTTGCCCAGCAGCGGCAGCAACAGCGCAGGCAGCAGGGTGATAAACAGGCCGTGGAAGATACCGCCGATAATCGCGCCGCGTCGTCCGCCGACTGCATTGCCGAAGATTCCCGCCGTGCCGCCTGCGAAGAAGTTGGTCAGCATGCCCGGTAAAATCATCGCCAGCCCGAGACTCGGGAACAGGAACATACCGATGATGGAGCCAATGGTGGTAGAGATGAAACCGATAATGACGGCGTTCGGTGCGTACGGGAAAAGCACCGGACAATCGAGTGCCGGAATGGCATTCGGGACGATGCGCAGGGCGATGCCGCGAAATGCCGGTACGATTTCCGCCAGCAACAGGCGCACACCCGACAGCAGAACGTAAACACCGACCACAAACTGAATGGATTGCAGGAACGAATAGACCAGATAATTAACGCTGTTGGCGTAAGGCGCGACGACTTCCGGGCCCGCGGCAATCGCCGGGATCAGGTAAATCGGGATCATCACCACCATCATCGACAGGTAGGTGTCCTGCAGGAACGAGAAAGATTGCGGCAGTTCGAAATCTTCGGTGCTTTTACTGACATCGCCGGTGATTTTCGCCACGCCTGCCTGCACGATATAGCCGATGGTGCAAAAATGGCCGAGTGCAATATCATCGGACCCGGTGATTTTACGCACAATCGGCTGAGCCAGCACCGGCATCCCGACGGCCATGACGCCCGCAATAATGCCGCCAGTCAGGATCAGTTCCGTGCCGCGCAAGCCGCCCATATAACCGATAACGGAACACACTGTGGCCATCCACAGCGATGCTTGTCCGGTGAGAAAGATATATTTGAAACGGGTCAGGCGGGCAATCAGGATATTAACGATAAACGCCAGAACCATAATTAATGCGGTTTCACGGCCGAGAGTTTGTTGTGCGATACCGGCAATAGAACCGACGTCGGTAACAATCCCGCGCATGTGAAACCCTTTCTGGAATATTTCACCCAGAAAGGTCAGGGCATTAACAATAATGCTGGCCCCGGAAAGCAGAACCAGAAAACCCAGCAGCGTTTTTAATGTACCGGTAATGATCTGGCCGGTGCTTTTCTTTAATGCGATCAGACCAATCATGGCGATCAGTGAGATTAAAATTGATGCCTGGCCTAATACATCATTGACAATAAAGTGAAGGAAAGACATAAGCGTCCCCTGTAGAGTTCACGGTAATTGTTTTATCGATTTATAAGTATTGTGAATTGAGTGGGTCTGTTATTAAGTGGCCAGGTGACCCATCTCCTGAAGAATAGGCGTCAGCTTGCTCTTTATTTCATTTTTATCGACCAGTCTTTTCAGGTAAATAATATTGGCGTTGATGGTGTAATGCTGGAATTGCGATCTGAAATTTTCGCCGGTCATAATAATGTCGGCTCTTGAAGACGTGGCGCTTGAAATATCACAATGTGATAAATCGGCTTCCACACCCAGATCCTTCAGTGCCGCTTCGATACTCATTTCACAGGCAAAACTGCTGCCCAGACCCGCACCGCATACCGCCAGGATTGATAGCTTTTTCATCATTTTTCCTTACGTTCTTTGTAGGTGTTCATAAAGGGTTATGTTTATCTTTTTCACTTCACGTCTAAAACTGTCGGATAATCTCTAATGCTTCCTGCTTGTTTTTACTGCGTTTTAATCGTTCCGCTGCCTCGTCATCGCAGAACAGATGGGAAAGGCTGGCAATCATTTCGATGTGTGAATGGCTGTCCACCGCGGCCAGCGCGAAGATAACGTAAACCGGATCATTATCTTCACTGCCAAACTCAACGCCTTCTGAAACAATGACCAAAGACAGTGCCGTTCGGTTAACCCGCCGGGCGTGCGGCATCGCAATACCTTCGCCCAAAACATAATAAGGCCCGATTTCCCGGTGCATATCATATATAGCCTGAAGATAACGACTTTCCGCTGCGCCCGAATCAATTAATGGTTGCACGGCAAATGCCACGGCACTTTTCCAGTCATCTATTTTGCTAATGATTTGCGTGTTATTTTCATTAATCCAGTCGCTTAACATAATACCTCTTCATATGAATAGGGTCTTTTCTCAGTATGATATTTAATTAAAATAAAAACTGTGATCTATCCAATCCTATTAGCCATCAATGAAAGATAATAATTTCAAAAGACCTGAAAGAATGAATGATAGTAGAGGTTTAACAAGGTCCTGATATCAGAATTAACTTACTTTTTCAGTAAATGAATATTTCCTCCGGTCAGTATTTATTGAATTTGCGTATTGAATGAATTGATTATCCACGCATGAATATCAACAATATTTACAGGCTTATTTTGGCCGATAACATTCTGGTCAAAAGAATAAACTGGTCCCGGGGTTATTGGTCGTGCTTTTCCTGCGAGAATTTTTAATTCGGGAATATATTCTGCCCCGACATGTCCCGGTAAACGCTCGCCCAGCCGTGAAGAAAATCGTTCGGCCGCCAGTTCAGCATCAATCTGGCACCAGATTTCCACAACCTGCGATATGCCCGCCCGTTGCAGATAATCCTGCAACACCTCTTTGGGCTGAAAACCAAACCAGGCATCGACAATAAAGGTGCTGCCTTCGGGCGCGCCGCCGATGATGTCCCAGATAACCTGATAACTTGCCAGCCCGAGTACGCGGTTAAAAGGGCGGTCAACATTCTCTAATCGCTGAAGAAACGGATTTTTAATGCCATCAAGCGACAGTTGCAGCCAGCCGCTGTATGCAGAAAGCTCAACGGCGAGCCGGCTTTTACCTGACGCCGGGATCCCGTTCACCAGGATGACGCGTTTGCCGGTTGAGCCATTTCGTGAGGCATTTCTGTTTTCAGACATGTTCCACCTGTTGTGTCTGGTTGTGTGACGGTGCATGGAAATACTGTTCAATGACGGCCTGAAGTTCGTTCAGACGCGGTACCGCCAGCGATTCAAGACGGGATTTCGTCGCGTTGCGGTCCAGTGAGATGCAGTCTTTCCATAATGAACGGCCTGCGATAACGCCTGATGCGCCTTCGCTCATGGCATCTGCCACTTGTTTGAGGAAGGTGGAATGGTCAACCCCGGCAGAAAGCACGGCCCACGGCACGTCGCCAGCGAGTTTTGTGATGTCAGCACAGGCTTGTTTTGAGCCAGGATAAGGCAGTTTCAGCACCTTCGCGCCGCATTCCAGACAAATCTTGGTGCCGCCATAAATCAGAGACGGGACTTTTTCTTTATATTCTTCCTCGGTTTCGTTGTCGAGTTTATAGGTCAGAAACTCCACCACCAGCAGCAGGTCTTCGCGGGCGAAATCCTCAATGCTCTGGCGCAGAATATCAATGTTATGACGGTTTGCTGCTTCCTGGTCTGAACGCAGATACACCATGATTTTGCCGCCGGTTGCACCGAGTTCACGCACACGACGTGCATCGACATTCTCCACCAGCCGTGACAGGCGGTAGCCTTCCGGCGAACTGTCCCAGCCCGACGCATCCAGGCCAATCAGCAGCGCGGTGTCGCGGGCAATAATGCCGTTGTCCACCAGTTGCGGAACGGCACAGACCGGATCGACCAGTACGCAGGAGGCTTTGCTGGCAAGATATTGCGTGATGTCGGCTTTAATCAGCCCGAGTTCGTGTTCTGAAATGGCAGATTGCTGTTGCGGGTCGCTGGCGAGCAGGCTGCGCATGGCACCGCGCTGATCACAGGCGATCACCAGCATCGCGCCATTTTTACCGCAAATCTGCTGGTAGCTGCGTAATTCTGAGGTAGACATCTTTGACATGGAACTCTCCTTTGCGTGAAATTTATTACAGATTAAAAAATCTCGATTACACTGGACGTTCTGTCTTTCCCCCCTGAAAAAACGGGGCGGAAAATCGCGTAACATGCCGTATTACAAGGGTTGAAGCCCGATCCGGCACATTGCATTTTTACAGGTGTTGCGCAATAATCCCTCAATCGACGATTTGAGTGTAATTCATTACTGAAAGGAATTTCAAGCTGAAAGAGCCAATTTTGCAAGATATTGCAGCAACGCGTGCCATGATGCATCTGGTGGCGAAGCTGCATTACGAGTCTGATATGTCTCAGGTGGAGATTGCACGCAAGCTGGATGTGTCGACGGCAACCATTTCCCGGTTGTTGAATAAAGCCCGCGCGGCGGGGATTGTGCGCATCGAAGTGGTGGGATTATCGTCACCGGAAGACATGACGGCAGACCTGATAAAACGTCTCGGGCTGAAACATGCGTATGTTGTGGATGCACCGCCGGGTAATGTGCTCGGCGCGCTGGCGACGCCGCTGGCTTCTCTTTTACAGGAAGCCGGTTTAGGCGCGGGATCGGTGCTCGGCATCGGCTGGGGAAGAGCAGTGCGCGAAGTCACGCTGGCCGGTATGCCCCGTCTGCCGGGGATCATGACCGTGGCGCTCAACGGCGGGATGCAACAATCTGCGCCGCATTTTCAGATAACCGAGTTCGTGCGCCGTGCGGCGGAACAGATGGAAGGCACACCGTATTTTCTTCATGCCCCTTATCTTTCTTCGGCGGAACTGCGTGATGCGTTTCTCTCGGACCCGAGCGTGCAGGAAATCATTTCACTGTGGGACAAACTCGATGCGGCGATTGTCGGTGTGGGTCTGACGCATACCCCGAAACCGAGTGAATCCACTACCGCGACGCCCGGTGAGCAGGCATTGAGCGATGCCGCAGGCGATGTGCTGCGCCATTACTTCACGGGAACCGGAGAGTTATTGCACTGGGAAGGCGAGGAGCGAATGATTGCGGCCTCGGTTGAACAGCTACGCAATACGCCGCTGACTATCGGCGTGGCGGCAACGCCGGAAAAAGCGGCAGGGATTATCGGTGCCGTGCGTTCAGGCATGATTAATTCATTAGTGACAGACGTGAATACCGCACAGGCGATTCTGGATAAACTGCCGGTGGTCTGACGCCTGCTTGCTTAAAAAAGCAGTGCTTAAAAAATATGCTTAAAAGAAAAAGGCATTCCTTTGCGGGAATGCCTTTTCGTTTCTGCATCTATGCTATCACACCGCACCGTCGGAAATGCCGTGCCCTGATGAGCACTGCAGTTTCCCCGTAGTATGATTGATTTTCTTGTTGAACGTTTGGATGCAGGGAAGGTGGTTTGAAAATTAAAGCTACCAATAATCCTAATCGTGATTGAGGAGCATTCCGTTTTATCCAGAAATGTTAATTGATATTTGAGGATTTCGCGGGATTTCTGAAAAATAAATAATGATATATGTCAATTTTCACAAATTATTTATCCATTAAGACATCGTTACAACGACGAATTTTTTTCTTTTACGCATAAAAAAGAAAGGTTTTTTTCATTTTTATTAATTTAACTTATTGATTTTATTTTGTTTTTATTTGATGTGGTGTTTGCTAAATGATCATTTCAGTAAAAGTGGGTGTTCCACGGGGTATTTTGCTGGGAAAATAATGTGTTCTAGCAGTAAAACCCTACAGGATAATTCCCATGAATAAGCCTTGCTTAATGTCTTTGACTCTCATTGCGTTAATCGCATTGACTGCTTGTAGCACTAAAAATAATGTGGCTACGATAAAAGAGGTATCAGTAAATAAAAGCTCGAATAATACGTGCGTTAATGAATTCAAAGCATTACAACGTCTCTCTCCTCACGATTTTGATCTATATCAGAAGCAGTTTAATCAACTGACAAAATCTTATGATGTCTATAAAACCAATAAAGGTTTGATAAATAAAGATGCTCAGGAGATCCTGAACATAGAGCTGGATTCTAAATTAAAACTTATCTGCGCAAGAGTTAAAGGGGCGGCCTTTAAGAGCATGGACGAGCGCTCTCAGGAAGTGAATAAAATATGATGGCGCGAGTGAAGTCTTTCTTCTTAATTCTGCTCCTGATCAATATACAGGGAGCCCATGCTGAAGAACCGGTGGATGCTAACCTGGGTCTTTTGGATCAGTTGCAGAGTGAAAATTTAATTTCTGCTCCAGAACCGTCTGTTTTTGCGGAAAAAGATAAGACTTCCTCTCCGCTGATCCAGCCTCCAAAAAATATCGTCGTGCCGAAAGCCCTTGTTGAAAAACCGGTAGCGCAAAAACCGCGACCTAAACCGACGCCAGCGCCCGTCAGGAAAGCCCCTAAAGCGCTTCAGCCTGCGAGCACTCAGTCTGCACCTGCGGTGCCTGCTACTGCGAATGTCAGCGACACCCAGAAAAAGGCCAATGAGCAGCTCAAAAAATCCCTTGAGACAGCAAAATCCACGGCAGAAAAATCCCGTGATCAATACGCGGCTTTGCAAAAATCTTATGCGGATACACAAAAAGAAAATCAACAACTCCAAACGCAGATCGCGGCGTTAAAAGCCAAACCTGTGGTCATCCCGCCGTCGGCAGATCAAAAACTTGCGCAGAAAAAAACGCAGGATGAACTGAAAAAACTGCAAAATTCGCTGAAAAATACACAACAAGAAAACCAGCAGATTACCACTCAGTTGCAGAAGCTAAAGAGCAGCCAGAAACACGCTGAAAGTCTGACGGAAAAACTTTCCGTGGCGCAGACGGCGACAAAAAAATACCAGGACGAAGTGGCAGATATTCAGCAATCTTTGAAAAAGACTATGGGTGAAAATGCCCGGTTGAAAGCACAGTTAACCGCATTCAAAACCAGTCAGGACGGCTCAGTCAAAAAATCCTCCGAACAGGTAGCTGCCTCTCAATTGGCGACTAAAAAAGCCCAGAAAGAATTCGCTGCTCTGGAGGCGAGCTTTAAAAAATTAAGCAGTGAGAATACACAGCTCAAAACGCAACTCGATACCGTGAAAAAGCAATCCTCGGCACGCATCGAACAACTGGTCTCATCCGAACACGCTAACGGTAAATCTCTGGCAGAATTCGCAGTGCTGAATGCGACATTACAGCAGGCGACAGAAGAAAATCATAAGCTTAAAACGCAGTTTGAGACACTACAAAAGCAGTCGACTGCACAGGCCGATAAATTGCAGGCTTTACAAAGCACGGGCAATAAATCTCAGGCTAATGTGGTTGAGTTGCAGACGACGGCAAAACAAGCTGCTGCTGAAAATGTTCAACTGAAAACGCAGCTGGCCAGCCTGCAAAAGCAAGGCGCCAGCCAGAATGAAAAAATAGCGTTCGCTGTCGAGGCCAATAACAAATCCCTCAATGAAAATCAGCTACTGCAAAAGTCCCTTAAACAGGCCACTGATGAGAATGCGCAATTGAAATCGCAGCTTGCAGACTTGCAGAAACAGGATGCTGTACGTAATGACAAACTGTCAGTTTCAGATGCTGTGAATAAGAAATCTCAGGCTGACTACGTGGCTTTGCAGAAAACCCTCAAACAGGCGACCGATGAAAATGCCGGGTTGAAAAACCAACTGGCGGCATCGCAAAAAGAAACTGCTGCGCAGACCGGAAAATTGTCAGTGTCAGAGACGGCGGTTAAAAAATCTCAGGCCGACTATGTCGCTCTGCAGAAAATCCTGAAACAGGCCGCTGATGAGAATGTGCAAATGAAAACTCAATTGGCAGACTTGCAAAAACAGGGCACCGCACAGAATGGCAAACTGTCCGTGTATGAGGCGACCATCAAAAAGTCACAGGCTGACTATCTGGTCTTGCAGAAAAGCGTGAAACAAGCCGCTGATGAAAATGCGCAAATGAAAACCCAACTGGCAGAGTTGCAGAAACAAGGCGCGGCACAAAATGAAAAGTTGTCCGTTTCACAAGCCGCCAATAAGAAATCTCAGGCGGATTATCTGGCTTTGCAGAAAACCCTGAAACAAGCCACGGATGATAAAGCGCAACTGAGTATTCAACTGGCAGATTTGCAGAAACAGAGCGCAGCGCAGGCGGAAAAACTGGTGGCGTCTGAGGCCGCGAACAAAAAGTCGCAAAGTGATTATCAGGCGTCACAAACGGCATTATCAAAATCTTCTGAGGATGTGAAACGTCTGACAGCCCAGCTCAGCGAGAGTCAGCTGGCGGCGACCAAAGTCACTGAAGAAAAAAATAAGCTGACAGCCGAACTGGATAAAACGAAGAAAGACCTCGCCTCACACAGTATTGCTGCCGTGACGCAATCTGGCGGAGAGTTGATCAGTGATGCAGAACTTAAAACGTTGCAGGCGAAAGAAAGCAAGAAAACCGGGCGTTCTTATTCTGTCGGGTATTTGCTGGGGCAGGCCGCGAATTCAAAAATCGAGCAGGTGGTATCCGCCGGTGAGAAAATTGATCGCAATGTGATTGTTAAAGGCTTTGTTGACCGGATGAATGAGCTGTCCAGCATGTCGACTGAAGACATGCGGGAGTCGCTGAACAGTCTGGACAGTGATATCCGCTCTCGTCAGGAAAAGCAAAAAACGTCAAATGTAGAGAATAACCAGAAAATCCTCGATAAAGCGGGCAAGGCTAAAGGCGCGGTGAAAGCCAAATCTGGCTTTATTTACCAGATTACTAAGCCAGGTTCTGCACCTAAAGTGACGATGGATAAGGGCATTCGTTTGCAGATTATTGAGACGTTGGGCGACGGTAAAGTCATTGCCAGCGAAAAAGACAATAATGTGATCAGCGCGTCCGTAACGGAAATCCCTGCAGTGCTTCAGGAAGTCGTGCTGAAGCTGGGTTTGCAAGGCGAAGCGACACTGTATATTCCACCTGAACTGGCGTATGGCAAAGACGGCATTCCGGGTAAAATTCCGCCGAATTCACTTTCCATCATGAATATCAAAATATTAGGTATAAAAGACAAGTAAGAGTGGCCGCATAAAAAAAGGCAGGCGATCGTCAGATCACCTGCCTGTTTTATTTCTGCGGCCTGATTTATTTTCCGCTCAGGAATGCCAGCAAATCGTCGTTCAGTTGATCCTGATGCGTGACGGCAAAACCGTGCGGTGCGCCTTCATAGATTTTCAGTTCTGCATTTTTAATCATTTCTGCCGCCAGCTTGCCGGTGGCTTCGAACGGCACTATCTGATCCGCGCTGCCGTGAATAACCAGCGTCGGCACGGTAATTTTCGCCATATCCGGGCGAAAATCTGTTTCAGAGAAGGCCGTGACACAATCGACGGTGCCTTTCAGCGACGCCATCAGCGCGATGTTCAGCGTCTGGGTCATCACGCCGTCGGAAACGGTCATCCCCTGGTTAGTGCCGTAGAACGGCGTCGCAAAGTCGCTGATGAACTGTGCGCGGTCTTTCAGTAAACCGGCCCGGATGCCGTCAAATACTGATTTATCCACGCCCTGCGGATGATCATCCGTTTTAATAAACAGCGGGGTGACCGCGCCGAGCAATACCAGGCTGGTGACGCGTTCTGAACCGTAACGGCTGATGTAGCGGGTCACATCGCCGCCGCCCATCGAGAAGCCGACCAGCGTAACGTCGTGCAGGTCGAGATGTTCAATCAGATCGTTGATGTCAGAGGCGAAAGTGTCGTAGTTGTAACCTTCCCATGGCTGCTCTGAACGGCCAAAACCACGACGGTCAAAAGCGATAACGCGGTAGCCGCGATCGGCCAGGAAATTCATCTGGCTGTCCCACATATCGGCATCCAGCGGCCAGCCGTGGCTGAATAACACCGGCTTACCTTTGCCCCAGTCTTTAAAATAAATTTGAGTGCCGTCTTGGGTATTGAATGTGCTCATTTTTATATTTCCTCAGCGGTTATTTGCAGGTTTTAAACAGGTTGTGTGTTGTGTTGCAAACAACATTAGGCATGGCAGGGAAATATTGATAATGGGTTATTTTTGACAAGTCGTTAAAAGATTTTGTTGCTTCTATCAGTCTGAAAGTAATAGGGATTTACGACGGTATAGAGAGGGGGATGCCTGTCAAAAAAATCTGAACAAGTTGCCAAATTCTTTCCGCTATCCGCTTTTGATGTCCTGACCTATTGTTAATTCCAGCAGCACAACAACACAACGTGAAATACAAACACACAACCCAACAATGCACTCTGAGAGGAAATGAAAATGTCTAAATTCGATCTGCTGGACCCACAGAACTCCACCCTGATTTTCATCGACCATCAGCCACAAATGTCATTCGGCGTTGCGAATATCGATCGCCAGCAGCTTAAAAATAATACGGTCGCTCTCGCTAAAGCGGGCAAAGTTTTTAACGTGCCGGTGATTTACACCTCGGTTGAAACGGAAAGCTTCAGCGGCTATATCTGGCCGGAATTACTGGCGGTACATCCGGATGTGAAACCGATTGAGCGTACCTCAATGAACTCCTGGGAAGACGCGGCATTCGTGAAAGCTGTTGAAGCCACTGGCCGTAAGAAACTGATTATCTCTGCCCTGTGGACTGAAGTGTGTCTGACATTCCCGGCACTGATGGCGCTGAAAGAAGGGTATGAAGTGTATGTGGTGACCGATACTTCCGGCGGCACCAGCGTGGATGCACACGAACGTTCCATTGACCGTATGGTGCAGGCCGGTGCGGTGCCGGTGACCTGGCAGCAGGTTCTGCTCGAATACCAGCGCGACTGGTCACGCAAAGAGACTTACGACGATGTGATGAATCTGGTTCGCGAGCACAGCGGTGCGTACGGTATGGGCGTCGATTATGCCTACACCATGGTGCACAAAGCCCCTCAGCGCAAAGCGTAACCTTCTTCATTTATCCATTAAGCCGGAACCGTGCTCAGGCGGGTTCCGGCAGGAGAGACATCATGCGTCATGCCCCTGTTTCCCGCCTGTCGGCACCTGTTATCCCTTTCGCGGTTATCCGCTGGTTGGCCCTGCTGGCCTTGTGTGCCGCGTATCTGCAGGGCGGTATCGTCAAACTGTTCGATTTTCCCGGCGCGATTGCCGAGATGCAGCATTTCGGCTTATCGCCCGCCGCGCCCATGGCCGCAGCCGTGATTGTGCTGGAACTGGGCGCTTCAGCGCTGATTCTTTCCGGACGCTTTCGCTGGGCTGGCGCGCTGGCGCTGGCGCTGTTCACTTTCAGCGCCAACTTTATGGCGAATGCGTACTGGCAGGTTTCCAGCCATGAACGCGCCATGATGATGAACGGTTTCTTCGAGCACATCGGGCTGGTCGGCGCTTTTATCTATGTCGCCTGGAATGACCTTAAGGAGCGGGCATGAGCCAGAATAATGTTGCGGCCGGCGGCGCTTTTTCGCCGCTCAAACAGGGGCTGTTTGCCACGATTTGGGTGGCAACCATTCTCGGCAATACCGGCAGTTTTATGCGTGATGTGGCCAGCTCATGGTTAGTCACCGGGCTGTCATCAAACCCTGCGGCGGTGGCGCTGATGCAAACCGCAGCAACGTTGCCGATTTTTTTGCTGGCGATCCCCGCGGGTGTGCTGTCCGATATTCTTGACCGTCGCCGCCTGCTGATTTTTGTTCAGTTGTTACTGGCGGGCGTCAGCGGAACCTTGCTTCTGTTGTCGCACAATAATTTGCTGACCGTGGAATATCTGGTCGCGCTGACCTTTATCGGCGGTATCGGTGCGGCGCTGATGGGGCCAGCCTGGCAGGCGATTGTGCCGGAACTGGTGCCCCGTTCTGATTTGCGAAATGCCGTTGCCCTGAACTCGCTTGGGATTAATATTGCCCGCGCAGTAGGGCCTGCGGGCGGTGGCTTGCTGTTAGCCAGTCTCGGTGCCGGTGCGGCTTATGGCGCAGATGTCATGAGCTATGTTTTTGTGATTGGCGCATTACTGTGGTGGAAGCGTCCGGTCAAAGCGAAAAATGAGTTATCAGAACACTTTCTTGGCGCGTTCCGTGCCGGGCTGCGATATGTCAAAGCCAGCCGGGAACTTCATCGTGTGCTGCTGCGTGCCGCGATTTACTTCGCTTTCGCCAGTGCGATCTGGGCGATGTTGCCGCTGATTGCCCGCAATATGCTGCACGGTACCGCCGGATTTTACGGCATCCTGCTCGGCGCGGTGGGCGTCGGTGCGATTTGCGGTGCACTGTTGCTGCCCCGTTTACGTCAGAAACTGAGTGTTGACGGGCTGGTGTTGCTTTCCGCCTTACTGTCCGCCGCCGTGATGTTGCTGCTGGCGACGTCACCGGCAAAATGGCTGGCCGTGGTGCTGATGGTGGTATTAGGGATTGGCTGGATTATCGCGCTGACATCCATGAACGGCGTGGCGCAGGCGGTGCTGCCTGACTGGGTACGTGGCCGCGGGCTGGCGGTGTACCTGATGGTATTTAACGGCGCGATGGCGGCGGGCAGCCTGTTCTGGGGGTTAATCGCACAGGAAACCGGTCTGGTCGGGGCGTTATTACTCGCCGGTACCGGCCTGGTTATCGCCGCGCTGGTATGCTGGCGGCTGAAACTGCCCGCAGGCGAGGCGGATTTACAGCCTGCCGGTCACTGGGAAAATCCGGTGGTTGAAGGCGATGTGCAGGGCGACCGCGGTCCGGTGATGATCCAGATTGAATACATGATTGCACAAGAAGATCGCCCGGCGTTTCTGGCGGAAATTCGGAAACTTTCGCTGGCGCGCCGTCGTGACGGTGCTTATGCGTGGGGGATCACTGAACACAGCGATGACCCGTCGCGTCTGGTGGAATGGTTCCTGGTGGAGTCCTGGCATGAGCATTTGCGTCAGCATCAGCGTGTGTCACATGCCGATGCCGATTTACAAAGCGAAGTGACGCGTTATCACCGTGGCGAAAATAAACCTCAGGTGCATCATTATTTGTCGGTGCGTTAGTCGCCGTAAAAAGCCGCATTGTGCGGCTTTTTGTTTTTCAGGCCTGGCTGTACACCGCCGCAATGCCCTCGAAATCCTGTAAATTTTCGCGCCACCACATGGCAGCGTTGCCGGTCGCGTTTTCGTTCCAGGCCATAAAAGCCTGATCGCGGCGGGTTTCGGTATCCAGACGACGTTCAACCAGCGCACCGCTTTCGAGATGGGGGGGCGGCCAGATAACGCGGCAGATAGCCACAACCCAGCCCGGCAATTTGTGCGTGAACTTTGGCGTTAAAATCATGAACGCTGAGCATTTTTTGCTCATCGAGCACGCGCAAATCCGCACCTGTGCCATGGCGGGACGTGTCGTGAACCACCACGGCGCGATACTGACGGATTTGCTCACGCACCAGCGGTTCCGGCAGCGAGGCGAGCGGGTGATGCGGCGCGACGGCAAACACATATTCCAGCCAGCCGATCGGACGGTATTCAATGCCGCTGCGCGTCACCGGTTCCTGCACGGCACCAAATACGATGTCGGCTTCGCCATAACTCAGCGCTTCCCAGCAACCGGCCAGTACATCGTGGCGGAACAATAACTGCGTGTGCTGATGTTCTGCGTAAAAACGGTCAATCAGCGGCGCAAGCAGCGCGAAGGGGACGGAAGCATCCACGCTGATGGTCAGTTTGCTTTCCCAGCCGCTTTCGACGTACTGCGCTTGTTGTTCCAGCTCACTGACGGCACGCAGCAGCACACGGCCTTTTTCCAGCATCAGACGGCCTGTTGGTGTGAATGTCGCACGGTGGCCTGAGCGGTCCAGAAGTTTAATGTTCAGGTCACTTTCCATTTTCTGCACGGTATAACTCAGTGCAGAAGCGGTTTTAAACAGTCTGGCGGCCGCTGCGGCAAAAGTGCCGTGTCTGTCCAGCGCATCCAGGATCAGCAGCGCTTCAAGGCTTAATCGCATTATTTTCCCCACCCCAAAAATTGTTTAACAACAACCCAAAATATTTCCGTTATGAATGGCCGTGTTGATTTCGTATCGTTCATGAATATAACGCAACATTCAGTTAACCAGAACAACGGTTAATCAGAAGGAACATCCTGTGACTTATCCTCATCAACCTGACCACATTACTCTGGTGATCACCCACGGCGTACAGCGGGATAAGCTGACGGAATATGAACGCTGGCTGGAACAGCTGAAGACCGATGCGGCCCGGTTTCCAGGTTATCAGAATGTAAATATCCTGCGCCCGGTGCATGGCGAAACTATCTATACCGTGCTGGTGCGGTTTGATAACCTCGATAATTTGTATCTCTGGATACAATCCGATCAGCGCGAAATCCGTGAGGCGGCATTAGCCAACTTACTGAGCGGACAGGAATATATTGAGCTGCGTACGCAGGCGTAAATCCTGACGTCCAACATTTACACCCGATTTTTTCCATAAAGGTTGAAGGCTGTATAAATCACCAGTATTATTCGTCTGTTTTCTATACGACGTTTATCCGGTTAAAGCAGGTCAGTTATTTTGTGGAATCCCGAAAAAGAGTTTTTTACCGAGATTTATCAGTACCCTGAACATCTTCGCCATACCTTAGAAAACTTACCCAACGGCAGCGGCGTCTATATTTTTTACGGCGACGATAATGCCTTTCCGCTGTATATCGGTAAAAGCGTGAATATCCGCAGCCGCGTGATGTCGCATTTCCGCAATCCTGCCGAAGCCAAACTTCTGCATATGACCCGCGATATTGAATTCATCGAGACGATCGGTGAAGTGGGGGCGTTACTGCTGGAATCGGATCTGATTAAAACCCGACGACCGCTGTTTAATAAGCGGTTGCGCACCGCCCGCAAGCTGTGTTCGATCCGGCTTCAGGGGCTGACGGCCAGTATTGTGTTTAGTGATGACGTGGATTTTTCTCACAGCGAAGATTTATTTGGCCTGTTTAAAACTAAAATGTCGGCAGTCGAAAAAATCCGGGATATCGCCGATCAGGAAAAGCTGTGTTACGGCGCGCTGGGGCTGGAAAAACTGGCAAAAAATCGTGCGTGTTTCCGCTTTTCACTCGGCAAATGTGCCGGTGTCTGTTGCGGTAAAGAGACGCCCGACGTCCATCAGGCGCGCCTCAGAAATGCACTCAGCACCCTGAGAATCCGCAGCTGGCCGTATCCGGGGCGCATTGCCATCGCCGAAGAAGCCAACGGGCTGACCGATTATCACGTCATCAATCACTGGTTCTATCTGGGAACGGTCAAAACGCTGGAAGACGCCAAAGCCTTCGATATCGCTGTGCCGCACTTTGACCGCGACAGTTATAAAATACTCTGTAAGCCGCTATTCGAGACGGAGAGTTCGAAAGTGATTTTGCTGGACTGACGGCAACAAAAAAGGCTGCCGATCGGCTAATGCCG
>NZ_JYDF01000055.1:0-37793 GCF_003263525.1 Rahnella sp. NRRL B-41462
TGCTGATTACCGCCGGAAAGCGTACGGGCAGTTTGTGACCCGTCGCGGTATTGAATGCCGAGCGCACGGTGATAGCGTTCGAGCACCGCCGCTTCGCGTTTGATGTTCAGCCACCAGCCCTGACGGTTGAAGGTGAGTGAGGTGGTGTTCCAGCTCAGCGGCGCGTCGAGATACAGGCCGGATGCCTGCCGGTCTTCCGGCAAATACACCAGCCCTTTTTCAGCCGCTGTAAGGTCGTCAGGCCGCTGATGTCTTGTTGCTGCAAAAGCACCTGACCACGTCGGGCGTCACGCAGGCCATACAGGGTTTCTGCCAGTTCGGTGCGCCCTGCCCCCACCACGCCTGCCAGCCCGACGATTTCCCCGGCGCGGGCGCTGAATGAAATATTAATAAAGCCCTCACCGGTCAGGTTTTGCACCTGCAAGACCGGTTCGCTGCCTGCCGGGTTGCGTCGTGTGCCGGGTAAATCCAGCCACAACTTTTGTTCTGCGGGCAGCGCGGTGTCCTGGGAATGCGGGGTGATGGCGCGGATCAGCGCATCGTTATCCAGTTCGGCGAGCCTGCCGCTGAGCGCAATTTTGCCATCACGCATCACACTGACCCGGTCGGCAATCGCACGTATTTCCGGCAGTTTGTGCGAGATGAATACCACCCCGACGCCCTGCCCGGTGAGATGACGGACTTGTGTAAACAGGCGGGCGGATTCCGCCGGTGTCAGCGAGGCGGTTGGTTCATCAAGGATCAGCAGCCGCGCATCGCGCATCAGACCGCGCAGGATTTCCACCAGTTGCTGATCGGCCACTTCCAGGGTTCCGGCCAGGGCACCCAGCGGTAAATTGCACCCCAGATCAGCCAGCGTTTGCTGCAATTTTTTTTCGCCGGCCTGATGTGCAGGCAGGCGGAACAGGATGTTTTCGCGCACGGTCAGGCTGGGAAACAGCATCGGCTCCTGCGGTACCAGATAAATCCCCGCCTGATGCGCTTTTGCTGGTGACAGCGCCAGTAAAGGCTCGCCGCCGAGCAGTAACGTGCCGCTGTCGGCTATTTCGACACCGGCAATGATTTTCATCAGTGTCGATTTACCCGCTCCATTGCCGCCAAGCAGCGCGTGGACTTCTCCGCATTGCAGGCTGAAATCGATGTCTTTCAGCACCGCCACGCCGGAAAAGCTTTTACTGACACCGCTGACCTGCAACAGCAGGTTCGTGGTTTGCAGGTCTGCTGATAACTGTTTGCTGCTCTGCATACACCGGCCTCTGGCTTGATACATTAATTGAACAAATGTATTTATCATTTAACATTGTTCATAAAACTAGACCGAGGTGGCAGGGAAAACTTTTGTGCTGATCACAGTTTGTTCAACTCATATACTCTGCGTTATGATTCAGGCAGTAATCATTTGAAATTTGCAAAACACATCACAGTTAACAACATTTTGTTAACGAACAATTGATCTACATTTTGATAAGTGTTCACTATGAATGAGAAGACAACGCT
The DNA here is from genome assembly GCF_003263525.1 of Rahnella sp. NRRL B-41462. NCBI lineage: Bacteria > Pseudomonadati > Pseudomonadota > Gammaproteobacteria > Enterobacterales > Yersiniaceae > Rahnella > Rahnella sp. NRRL B-41462. Next base: position 1,498 of record NZ_JYDF01000055.1, read on the forward strand.
TTCCGATTTGACTAACCATCCGGAATTCAGCATGGGCGAAGAGGAACTGCTGGCGCGCACCGCGTGGTTCTATTACCACGACGGCCTGACCCAGAATGAAATTGGTGAACGGCTCGGTTTGACGCGGCTGAAAGTGTCACGCCTGCTGGAAAAAGGCCGGCAGTCAGGAGTGATCCGCGTACAAATTAACTCGCGTTTTGAGGGCTGTTTGACGCTGGAAAATACCCTGCTCGAACGCTTTGGTTTACAGCAGATCCGCGTGCTTCCACAGCTGGCCGACGGCTCGCTGAGCACACGGCTGGGGGTCGGCGCAGCACACATGCTGATGACATTGCTCAAGCCGGAACAACTGCTGGCTGTGGGTTTTGGCGAAACAGCGATGAGTACGTTGCAACATCTGAGCGGATTCATCTCCTCACAACAAATCCGCATGGTCACGCTTTCCGGCGGCGTCGGGCCCTATATGACCGGGATTGGTCAGCTTGATGCAGCCTGCGGAGTGAGCATTATTCCGGCTCCGCTGCGGGCGTCATCAGCCAGCGTAGCGGCTATTTTCCGTCAGGAACGTAATGTACACGATGTCATGCTGGCCGCCTGCGCGGCAGATATTGCGGTCGTCGGCATTGGCTCGCTGAACCAGAAACAGGACGCGACTATTTTGCGCTCCGGTTATATCAGCGAAGGTGAGCAGCTGCTGTTTGGCCGCAAAGGCGCGGTCGGCGACATTCTCGGTTTCTTTATGCAGCGCAACGGCGAGCTGGCAGAAAACATGGCAATCCACGATGAGCTGATTGCCGTCGCGCCGGACGAACTGGCCAGCATTCCGACCGTGTTAGGCGTCGCAGGTGGGGTCGAGAAAGCTGAAGCCATCGTCGCGGCGCTGAAAGGCAGACGAATTAATGCACTGGTAACTGAAGAGAGCACAGCAAGAGCCATGCTGGCGCTGCTCGACTGACCCGCAGGGTGTAAGGGGCGTGGCGGTCAGGTACACGGTGCCCGATAAACTGGCACGAGAGAACATTGCGATGACCTCTACCCTGAACTCTGACCACGACCGCAACTATCTGATGGCGCTGGATGCTGGTACCGGCAGTATCCGCGCGGTGATTTTCAATCTCGAAGGCGAGCAGATAGCCGCCGGACAGGCCGAATGGATCCATCTGGCGGTGCCGGATGTGCCCGGTTCAATGGAATTTGATCTGCAAAAAAACTGGCAACTGGCCTGTCAGTGTATTCGTCAGGCATTGCAGGAAGCACATCTCCCCGCTTCTGCGATCCGCGCAGTGGCGGCCTGTTCCATGCGTGAAGGGATCGTGCTGTACGACAAATCCGGCGAACCTGTCTGGGCCTGCGCCAACGTCGATGCCCGCGCCAGCCGTGAAGTTTCCGAATTAAAAGAGATCCACGATTTCGAATTTGAACGCGAAGTCTATGAATGCTCCGGTCAGACACTGGCCCTCAGCGCCATGCCGCGCCTGCTATGGCTGGCCCATCACCGCCCCGATATTTACCGTCAGGCTGCCACTATTACCATGATCAGCGACTGGCTGGCCTACATGCTCAGCGGCGAACTGGCGGTGGATCCGTCCAACGCCGGTACCACCGGCATGCTGGATTTAACCACCCGCAACTGGCGACCTGAGTTGCTGGATATGGCAGGGCTGCGCGCCGATATGCTTTCTCCGGTGGCTGAAACGGGTACACGCCTCGGTTATGTCACGGCCAGCGCGGCCGATGCCTGTGGACTGAAAGCCGGAACGCCGGTCGGCATGGGTGGCGGCGACGCGCAACTTGGCACGCTCGGCCTGGGTCTGGTGCGTCCCGGCCAGACCGCCGTCCTTGGCGGCACATTCTGGCAGCAAATCGTCAACCTGCCGGAAGCGGTCACCGACCCCGAAATGAATATCCGCGTCAATCCGCACGTCATCCCCGGTATGGCACAGGCCGAATCCATCAGTTTCTTTACCGGACTGACCATGCGCTGGTTCCGTGACGCATTCTGTACCGAAGAGAAAACCATGGCGCAGCGTCTTGGCGTGGATGCTTACAGCTTGCTGGAAGACATGGCCGCCCGCGTGCCTGTGGGGGCCTGGGGCGTCACGCCGGTATTCTCGGATGCGATGCATTTCAAGAACTGGTATCACGCCGCCCCGTCGTTCATCAATCTGTCCATCGACCCGGAAAAATGCAACAAACCGGTGCTGTTCCGCGCGTTAGAAGAAAACGCCGCCATCGTATCGGCGTGTAATCTGGATATGATCGCCCGATTTTCCGGTGTACGCGCCAGGTCGCTGGTGTTCTCCGGCGGCGGTTCGAAGGGCAAATTATGGTGTCAGATTTTAAGTGATGTGACGGGTGTTCCGGTCAATGTGCCGGTGGTCAAAGAAGCCACCGCGCTGGGTTGTGCGATTGCAGCGGGTGTCGCGGCAGGCGTGTATTCGTCGCTTGCAGACACCGGTGAAGCCCTGGTGCGCTGGGAACGGGAATATCAGCCGGATGTGGCGAACCACGCAAAATATCTGGTGCAGAAAGCCAACTGGCAGGAAGTGTATGCGGATCAACTGGGGCTGGTTGACCGGCAGCTAACGACGTCGATGTGGAAAGCGCCAGGACTGTGAGGATAATTCCGGACTGCTTCCTCCCCTGCGAAGGGGAGGAGTAATCCAAATCTGGCGTTATTTGATACTCGCCATCGGCGGATCCATCGCCACTTTGCCTTTCACTGCTTTGTTCTTCACTCTTCTCGACCACATTGCGGTCAGGATCGGCACCAGAATTGAGGTGACGATAACCGAGGTAGCAACCAGCGCGGTTGCAGCCGGGGCAATCGGTTTGAACTGCGGCACCATTTCAGCAATCAGGACCGGCGTTGCCACCGCGGCCCCCGCAGAACTGGAGGCAGCGAGACCAGCGGTACCATCGCCGCCTCCGATGAATTTGTCAGCGAGGATCAGCGGAATACCGGTGATGACGATAACCGACATCCCCAGCAACACACCTAACAGACCGGTTTGTGCGATGACGTTCAGGTTGATGGTGTTACCGAGTGCGAAGGCGAAGAACGGGATCAGGGTTTGTACCGCTTTGCTGAAGAATTCGCGCAGTTCCGGGTCGAGATTGCCCAGGCTGAAACCGACCAGGAACGGCAACACGGCGCCAACGAAGACGTGCGGTTCAAAAGACGCGATGCCTGCCGTGCCGAGGATCACCATGGTCATCAGCGGGCCGGATTCCAGAGACATCAGCACAAATGCGCCCGCTTCTTCTTTCGTGCCGTATTGCTGCATTACCGAGGCATACAGGCCGCCGTTGGTCATGTCCATTGCAGCCACCAGCGCCAGCACGGAAAGTCCGGCGAAGAAGCCGAATTCCACACCATTTTCCGGCATGAACCGTGATGCTATCGCCGCAACAATCCACGCCACCGCGATTTTGGTGACCACCAACGTGCCGGATTTACGCAACACCGTGCCGGTCGCGCTGAGTTTGATGGAGGCTCCCATGCAGAAGAACCACACCGCCAGAATAGGTACGGTGCCGGTCATCAGCCCGTTGGTGAAGGAACCAAAATATTTGCCCGAATCAGGCGCGAAGGTATGGCACAGCGCACCAATGAAGAGAGGCACCAACATCATCCCGCCGGGGATTTTTTCTATCGCTCGTTTAATGTGCATGATTTTCACCTGATTTAAAAGTCACGGACTACCTGATGCCGCTACGTTATCCATTTCTCAGGATGATAAAAGTGATTCAACTCATAAATTGAAACGATGTTTCTATTTTTTAGATCGGTAGTTTTAATAATTTACTCCGTCAATATTTAATTTCGGAGAGAAATCACATTTTCGAATTATTTGTACGAAAATACTTAACACACAAAAACAAAAAAGCCCGCAACAGTTGCCTGTGCGGGCCGGGTGTCACACAAAAATGTCAGCTCAGCGATAAAGTGCCGAACGCCTGACGCCAGTCAGTATCAAACTTTTCAATCGCCGCTTCGACGGCAGGTGTATTGAGTAACTGTTCGGCCACATCCACCGGTAAGGTGATTGACTGACATCCCGCCAGCAGGCAATCCATCGCCTGACGTGGGGTTCGGAAACTGGCGGCCAGCACCTTCGATTGCGGCGCGTGCAGGCTGAGCAAGGTCTGCAACTCTTTGACCATCGCGATGCCGTCACCGCCCTGTGCATCCAGACGGTTCACATAAGGCGCAACGTATTCCGCCCCCGCCAGTGCCGCCAGTAATCCCTGACCTGCGCCATACACCGCCGTGCCCAGCGTCGGGATATTCATGCCCTTCAGCTTTTTAATGGCCGCCAGACCTTCACGGGTTACCGGCACTTTCACGACCAAACCGGACACCCGCTGCGTCAACAACAACGCTTCTGCAACCATTTGTTCGGCGTCGGCAGCAATCACCTGTGCGAACAATTTACCGTTACCCCCCAGCGCATCGCGCAAGGCAGGCAGCACTTCCCACAGCGATTTACCTTCTTTCGCCACGATGCTCGGATTCGTGGTGACCCCCTGCAACGGCAGGATGCGCGACAAACGTTTTACCGCAGTGACATCGGCAGTATCGAGATACAGCTCCATAACTTTCTCCCTGAAACTTGTGAGTGAATGCAAAGTTCAGAGAGTGTACGTCAGCAAGCAGAAGGTTTGTTGATCATCATCAAAATCACTTTCGAATGAAAGTTATTAAATTGCGAAAGAAGATTTTTAGCACCAGGGAGCGTCGAGATGATTTTCAATGTGCAGCGTTATTCCACACATGATGGCCCGGGGATCCGGACGGTGGTTTTTCTGAAAGGCTGTTCCCTGAGCTGTACCTGGTGCCAGAATCCGGAAAGTCGTTCGGCGGCGCCTGACGTGCTGTTCGATTCACGTTTATGCAGCGCAGGATGTCAGCACTGCGCAAAGACTTTTCCACATGCTGTCAGCATAGAACATGACCGCATCGGGATTCGGCATGAACAATTTCAGGCAGAAGATCTCTGTCTGATCGAACAGGTTTGCCCTTCCGGCGCGCTGAGTGTGTGTGGAAATGACGCGGATATTGACGCGCTGATGCAGCAAATCCTGCGGGATAAACCTTTTTATACCCGTACCGGCGGCGGTGTGACGCTTTCCGGCGGCGAACCTTTCCTGCAGCCACAAATTGCGCTGACACTGCTGCAACGTTGCCGTCACGAAGGGCTGCACACCGCCGTGGAAAGTTGTCTGCATGTGCCGTGGAAATACATTGAGCCTTCGCTGGGGGCGCTGGATTTATTGCTGGCGGATCTCAAGCATGTGGCCGATGAACCTTTCCGCCGATTGACCGGCGGTTCCGCCAAAAGAGTGAAGGATAATTTCCGTCGTCTGGCTGCGGCCGGACAAAAGCTCATCGTCCGTGTGCCGTTAATTCCTGATTTTAATGCTGACCGGGCATCCATCCGCCAGATCGTTGATTTTGCGGCGGATGAAACCGGCTGCGAAGCCATTCACTTTTTGCCGTACCACACGCTGGGCATCAATAAGTATGTCCTGCTGGGGCAACCTTATCTGGCGCCACGCCAGCCGTTAAATGACCCTGACCTGCTGACGTTCGCTGAACAATACGCCGCAGAAAAAGGACTTTGTGCACAGTTAAGAGGATAAGAAAAATGACCCAACTGAATCTGAACACCCTTTCCGCCCGTATCCGGTCTCATAAAGAAGCCCTGATCCACATCGTCAAGCCACCGGTATGTACCGAGCGCGCACAGCATTACACGCAGGTTTATCAGCAACATGCTGACAAACCGCTGGCGGTACGCCGCGCGCTGGCGCTGGCTGAACATCTGAGCAAACGCACTATCTGGATCAAACATGACGAGCTGATCGTCGGTAATCAGGCCAGCGAAGTGCGCGCTGCACCGATTTTCCCGGAATACACCGTGGGCTGGATCGAAAGTGAAATTGACGCGCTTGCTGACCGGCCGGGCGCAGGTTTTGTCGTCAGCGAAGCCAACAAAAAAATCCTGCATGAACTCTGCCCGTGGTGGCGCGGGCAGACCGTGCAGGACCGCTGCTACGGTATGTTTACCGATGAGCAGAAAGCATTGCTCGACAGCGGTATCGTAAAAGCCGAAGGCAATATGACTTCCGGCGATGCCCATCTGGCGGTGAATTTCCCGCTGCTGCTGGAACTGGGTCTGGACGGATTACGCAGTAAAGTGGGCGAGCGTCGCAGCCGCATTCAGCTGACTGACTGGGAAGATTTGCATAAAGAGCAATTGCTGAAAGCCATTGATATCACGCTGGCAGCGGTCAGCGACCACGTCGTGCGTTTCGCACAACTGGCACGGGAAATGGCCGCCACGGAAACCCGCGAGCAGCGCCGTAGCGAGTTACTGACCATCGCCGCCAACTGCGACGTCATTGCTCATCAGCCACCGCAAAACTTCTGGCAGGCGCTGCAACTGTGTTACTTCATTCAGCTTATTTTGCAGATTGAATCCAACGGCCACTCCGTGTCGTTTGGCCGCATGGATCAGTATTTGTATCCGTTTTATCGTCATGACGTTGAGCTGGAACAAACGCTGGAGCGTGATCAGGCCATCGAACTGCTGCAAAGCTGCTGGCTGAAATTGCTGGAAGTGAACAAGATCCGCTCCGGTACGCATTCCAAAGCGTCGGCGGGCAGCCCGTTGTACCAGAACGTCACCATCGGCGGGCAGAATTTGCATAATGACGTGGCATCCGATGCGGTCAATCCGCTGTCATACGCCATTCTGGAATCCTGCGGACAATTGCGATCCACCCAGCCGAATCTGAGCGTGCGCTATCACGCCGGAATGAGCCGCGACTTCCTTGATGCCTGCGTACAGGTGATCCGCTGTGGTTTTGGCATGCCCGCCTTTAATAACGATGAAATTGTTATTCCAGAATTCATCAAACTGGGCGTCGAAAAACAGGATGCTTATGATTATGCCGCCATTGGCTGCATCGAAACGGCAGTCGGCGGCAAGTGGGGCTATCGTTGTACCGGCATGAGTTTCATCAACTTTGCCCGCGTGATGCTCGCCGCGCTTGAACAGGGGTACGATGCGAAAAGCCATACCCGCTTCCTGCCGCAGGAACGCGGTTTGTCGCAGGGGAATTTCGATAATTTCGATCAGGTCTTTGCGCAGTGGGATGAACAAATCCGTTATTACACCCGCAAATCCATCGAAATCGAATGCGTGGTCGATACGGTTCTGGAAGAGAATGCGCAGGATATTTTGTGTTCGGCGCTGGTTGATGACTGTATAGAACGCGGGAAAACCATCAAGCAAGGCGGTGCGAAATACGACTGGGTTTCAGGATTGCAGGTCGGGATCGGCAATCTGGGTAACAGCCTGGCGGCAGTGAAAAAGCTGGTATTCGATCAGGGCGTGATTGGCCAGCAGGAACTGGCCAACGCGCTGGCTTCAGATTATGAGGGACTGGACGGCGAACGACTGCGTCAGCGGCTGATTAACGGCGCAGAGAAATACGGCAATGATCAAGACGAGGTCGATAATTTGCTGGTGCGTGCGTATCAGTGCTATATCGATGAACTGTCGAATTATCACAATACCCGCTTCGGACGCGGCCCGGTCGGTGGCACGTATTACGCGGGTACATCGTCTATTTCGGCCAACGTGCCGTTTGGTGCCGCAACTACCGCCACGCCGGATGGACGTAAAGCCTTTACGCCGCTGGCGGAAGGGGCCAGCCCGGCATCCGGTACCGATCATCTCGGGCCGACAGCGGTCTTTAATTCGCTGAGCAAATTACCGACAGAAGCGATTCTCGGCGGCGTACTGCTCAATCAGAAACTGAATCCGGCATCGCTGGAAAATGAAAGCGAACGCGAGACGTTAATGCTAATGCTGCGGACATTCTTTGAGGAACATCGCGGCTGGCATGTTCAGTACAATATTGTTTCCCGCGAGACATTACTTAAAGCGCGTGAGGAACCGCAGAACTATCGCGACCTGGTTGTCCGTGTCGCCGGTTACTCCGCATTCTTTACGGCCTTATCGCCTGAGGCTCAGGATGATATTATCGCCCGTACAGAACATTCACTTTAAAATTCGCATCTGAATTTAACTTTCAACGGGCGGCGCAGGCTGCCCGTATTTTGGGCGGTTATGAACGACAGACAACAAGTTATTCTGCAATGGGTAAACGATAAGCAGCGCATCAGCGTCAGTGAGTTGTCACAGATTTGTCAGGTGTCAGAAGTGACGATCCGCCACGATCTTACGCTACTGGAACAGCGACATTATCTGCGCCGTGCGCACGGTTTTGCCGTCGCTATCCAGACCGATGACGTGGATACCCGCATGATGTCGAATTTTGCCCAGAAGCAGAAACTGGCGAAGTTTGCGGCATCCCTGATCCAGGACGGCGAAACGGTATTTTTCGAAAGTGGCAGCAGTATCGCCTTGCTGGCGCAATATCTTGCCGATAAGAAGAACCTGACGGTGATTACCGTCAGCGGTTATGTCGCCTCTTTGCTGAAAAGTATGCCCTGTGACGTGGTTCTGCTCGGCGGGATGTATCAGAAAACCAGTCAGACGGTGGTCGGCCCGCTGACCAGAATGTGTCTGCAACAAATGAATTTCAGTAAAGCGTTCATGGGCATCGACGGCTTCACCGATACCACCGGCTTTACCGGCCGGGACATGTTACGTGCTGATGTGGTGAATGCGGTCGTGGCTAAAGGTGCGGAAAATATCGTGCTAACGGATTCATCGAAATTCGGTCAAATAAATCTTAACCCGCTGGGGCCGGTCAGTGCCTTCAGCCGGGTCATCACTGACGACAAATTATCCCCTGAATATCAGCAGCAACTTTCCGCTGCCGGGATTAAGGTCAGCCTGGTCGGCTGACCTATCCTTATCTGTCTCCCCTGATAATTCGGGTTTCAGGGGATTATTGGCCGTAGTAGGCATTCTTGCCATGTTTACGCAGGTAGTGCTTATCCAGTAATTGCGGCTGCATATCCGGCAACTGCGGCGTTAACTGGCGGGAGAAAATGCCCATGTAGGCGACCTCTTCCAGCACGACGGCGTTATGCACCGCATTATCGGCATCTTTCCCCCAGGCAAACGGCCCGTGCGAATGCACCAGTACAGCCGGAATGTCTGCCGGCGACAGATGTCTTTCCGCGAAGGTTTTAACGATGACTTCACCGGTCTCCCATTCATAACGTCCGGCGATTTCCTCTTCGGTCATCAGCCGCGTGCAGGGAATGTTGCCGTAGAAATAATCCGCGTGCGTGGTGCCCCAGGCGGGAATATCCAAACCGGCCTGCGCCCAGATGGTTGCGTGGCGCGAATGCGTATGAACAATACCCCCTGCTTCCGGGAAATTCAGGTACAGTACCCGGTGGGTATCGGTATCGGAAGAAGGCTTTTTGCTGCCCTCGACGATTTTGCCGGTCTCCAGTTCCACCACCACCATGTCGTCCACGCCCATGTGGTCGTATTCCACTCCCGACGGTTTAATCACGACCAGCCCAAGTTTACGGTCAACGGCGCTGACATTTCCCCAGGTAAAGGTCACCAGATTATGGCGAGGCAGTGCCAGATTGGCCTCTAATACCTGCTCTTTCAGTTGCTTTAGCATCTTGGTTTCCTCTTATTACGAGGCTTTATTGTCTGGGTGACGGGTGTGTGCAGGTATGGGGGAAATCGCTAAAGAGTGCGTACAGATCTGCTGCAAACGTAAAAGTGCCCATTTGTTCCACAAACCGTTGAATGTTTGTCCAGCTTTTTAGTCTTTTGTGTGGTGAGAAAGAGCATCCTTGGTGAATTAAGATTATTCACCTAGTGAATGTATATCAATTTCACTATTTTTAATTAACGGATGCACAACTGCGTCTGGATAGGAGAAAAATTATGATGCTCGTGAATAAACGTGTTGCCAGTATTGCACTGGTTCTGACTCTGGCAATGTCTGTCAGCGCTTGTGGTAACTGGTCTAAGCGTGACCGTAACACCGCAATCGGTGCGGGTGCAGGTGCGCTGGGTGGTGCAGTTCTGACTGACGGCAGTACCTTAGGGACATTGGGTGGCGCTGCAGTGGGTGGTATCATCGGACATCAGGTCAGTAAGTAAAACAACCGGGAGATAAGTTCTATTTAACTGGCATCAAAAACGTAAGCGTTAAGCAACGAATAAAGCTAAAAATAGGATTGGGTTGTTTTTCAGGTCAACTTTATTGTCATCAGATGGATGACAAACAACGTGCTTTCGCGTTGTGATATCTCTAAAAGCTAAAGCAAGATGCTGCACCTTTGCGGATGCAGCATCTTATTATAAACGGTCAGTGATCGTTTACAGACAGGTCAGCCCCCCGCCAGTTTCACTTTCATGCCTTTCGCTTCCAGCAGTTGTTTAAGCAGATCGCGTTTGTCACCCTGGATCTCAATCACGCCGTCTTTCACCGCACCGCCACAACCGCATTTCTTTTTCAGTTCGGCAGCGAGTTTTTCCAGTTCAATATCATCAAGACTGACACCGGTGATCAGGCACACGCCCTTCCCTTTGCGCCCGCTGGTCTGGCGCTGAATACGCACAATGCCGTCACCTTTCGGACGCTCAGCCACGACTTTGGGCTCATCGATTCTGCCGCTGTCGGTCGAATACACTAAACGGCTGTTGCTGTCATTGCTCATGGTTTTTCCTTCTTAGCGCAGTGATGCCAGAATTTCACGCAGGGTCTGCGCCGGATCGGCAGATTGCGTGATCGGCCGGCCAATCACCATGTAATCCACGCCCGCCGCCAGCGCTTCCTGTGGCGTCATGATGCGACGCTGATCATCGGCTTTGCTGCCAGCCGGGCGGATACCCGGCGTCACCAGTTTGAACGCCTGCCCGAGAGCAGATTTAAAACGGGTCGCTTCCTGCGCGGAACACACTACGCCATCGAGGCCGCAGTCGCGTGTCAGGCGCGCCAGACGTTCAGCATAATCAGCCGGAGAAAGTTCAATACCTAAATCCGCCAGGTCATTGTCTTCCAGGCTGGTCAGCACCGTGACGGCAATCAGTAAAGGTGCATCTTTTCCAAACGGTGCCAGCGCTTCCCGGGCCGCCGTCATCATGCGCGCACCGCCGCTGGCATGCACATTCACCATCCAGACACCCAAATCTGCCGCAGCAGCCACAGCGCGCGCAGTAGTGTTAGGGATGTCGTGGAATTTCAGATCCAGAAAGACGTCGAAACCGCGGGTCTGCAGATCTTTGACCATCTGCGGACCAAAATGAGTGAACATCTCTTTGCCAATTTTCAGACGGCAATCACGCGGATCGATTTTGTCAGCAAACGCCAGTGCGGAGGATTTATCGGCATAATCGAGAGCGACAACAATCGGTGAAGTATTTAAGTCTTTGTTGTTAGTGTTATTTTCGGACTTCATCTCGTCAGCCTCTTGTCAGTTTTTACGTCAGGAAGAAATAATATAATTTTTGCCGCCGATATTTTACATGGCAAACCACTGAATTCACAGCTACACCTAATGTGACAGTTTTATTAAATTTTTGTGATGCACTAGACGATGCAACAAGGCTGGCTTAGCTTGTTACTTTTACTCTAAGGAAAGGCAGAAAAATGAGTGAGATAACAACCCTGACCGTTAAAATTCCGGTTGAATTGAAAGAACTGATCAAAAACGCCGCTGCGGAAGCAGAACATTCATTAAGTGCAGAAGTTGCGGCACGCCTGGAAGAGAGTTTTAACCCTGCTGCGCCCAAAGGTAAAAAAGCCGCTAAAGCCACAGAACACGAAATTGATAATCAGCATCTTGCAGAAGAGACTGAACCCGCGCTGACCACCAAAGAAATCAAGAAATTGCGGACGTTGCTTAATGCCCGCAAGGCGAGCAGCAAGAAGAAGTAAGAGTCGATTTAAAATATCCTGCGGTTTCCCCTAAATAATTCACGTTGCAGTAAGGCGACAAACGCATCTGCAACCCGAAGTATGACGGGGAAACTTATTGGCCATCCAGACCCCGGATTGGCTTTATCGTCGCCCAGCCACGGCATGACGGGCAATGCCAGTAAAGTGAATGCGCGGTAAAGCCGCATTTGTGACAGCGATAGCGTGGCTTCGTCCGGATCTGTTCACCCACCATATCCCGCAGCAACACCAGGCTCTCTTTCGCACGCCCTTCTTCCGCATCCGCCAGATGGTAATCCATCAGGTGATGAAACACGCGCATGGTCGGATGGCGTTGCAACTGACGGTTGATATAGTTTTGCGCGGTCTCACGCCCTTCTTCATCCTGGATGATTTCGGCCAGCATCAGTTCTGCTGTGGCGCCGGTATTTTCATCCACACAACGCCTGAGAAACTCGGCCCATGCCAGCGTATCGTCAAGATTCTGGTAACACTCCTGCAGCATCGGCAACGCTTCGCTGACCAGCTCTTTATCCTGCTCCAGCACCCGCTGTAAGGCCTCTGTCGCTTTGCGGTAATCGCCCTGCGCCAGTAAAATCCGCCCCTGCATAATGGAGACACGGGCACAGAGTTTGTCCGCTGCCGCCGCCTTTTTCAGCAAGCCGGTCGCCTTATCGAAATCTTCAGACACCATTGCCTGCAATGCCAGTTCACACCAGAAATGCGCAATTTCTTTACGGCGGTTTTCTTTGCCGAGCTTGACCAGACGTTCCGCCACATCAATGGCGTTCTGCCAGTCGCTGGTGGCCTGATGAATAATCAACAACTGTTCCAGCGCAAACAACTGGAAATCCTGCTCTTTCACCAGCTGGTTGAACATGTCTTCCGCACGATCATAGAAACCGGCAGCCATGTAATCACGACCCAGTTGCTGTACGGCGAGCAGGCGCTGTTCGAAAGTCAGCGAAGCACTTTCCATCAGCGACTGGTGGATACGGATCGCACGATCGACTTCACCACGGGAGCGGAACAGGTTGCCCAGAGTCAGGTGCGCTTCGACTGTACTGCTGTCCTCTTTTAACATTTCGAGGAACAGATCGACCGCTTTATCCTGCTGATTGGAAAGCAGGAAGTTAACCCCCGCGACGTATTCACGCGACAGGCGGTTAGCATTTTCCTGTTTGTCCTGCTGAGAACTTCTGCGCCCCATGTACCAGCCATAGGCGGCCGCAACGGGCAACAACAGAAACAGCAGTTCTAACATAGAGGGTTATTCCTTGCTGACATCGTAAGATGCTGCTGGCGGCGTAACGACAGCCGCGGGTTCAATTTGCTGCTCCAGGCGTTTGATTTTACGCTGGGCGCGCCCCAGTGACAGACGTACACGCAGGTAGAACAAACCACAGATTATCCAGCCAAGAATAAAACCGGTAGCGAACAGCACAGCAAGCAGTGTCGAAACACGATAGTCACCCTGTGCCAGCAAATAATTGAAGGTCACAGTCTGATCGTTATGGGCACCCAGAGTGATAGAAATCACAACGATGACCAGCAAAAATAAAAAAATCAGCAGATATTTCACATTCATTCCTGTAATGCCGGGTGTACCGGATGAATTATGCCAAAAACTCGCGTCCCGACCTAATAAGTTAGCATTTCCGAACAAAGCAGGGAAACATTGCGGAGGGTTTAAATGCCGTCTGTAGCAACTTCATTCGACTTTAGTGTGGTGTCGTGACCACCACGACAATTAAGGCTATGGAATGTATATGGGGATGAAAACCATGAATTAAAGGGTTCACCAGGAACCCCCTGAGATTTCAGACGGTAAGAAATCAAAAAACCGGGATTATTCACGCTCGCTGATTTCCTGGTTTTCTGCTGGTGGTGGCGTTAGCGGCCCGACATAGCGCTCCGTCAGCCAGCAGGCCAGCATTACCAGGATCCAGCTGATGCCCACAGATGCCATCAGGTCGCGTGGCCAGTGCATGCCGAGCATCAGTCTGCTGCCCATCACCACCACCGCCCACACCATCAGCACGGTGACCGTTTTATAGTGTTTACGCCGCCACAATAACCCGACACCGAGTAAAGCCCAGGTTGCGGCAAACATCGTGTGGCCAGAAGGGAATGCGTATCCCGTGTCGTTCTGCCAGCTTTTATTCAGCCAGTGCGGGATTTGCACGTTGTCGCCCAGCACCTCTTTCACCTGCCGGGCACGCGCTTTACTTTTCCGGGCATAAAATTCATCGACGTTCATCTGATGATCCGTCCCCAGCCATGCGACATACGGCCTGGGTTCGCGGACTTCGGCTTTGATAAAGTCTTTAACATACTGACCGGCCAGCACTGACAAGGTGATGATCACCACCAGCCCGATGGCTGGTTTAAGCCGAAATCGCAGGCACCACAGAAACCAGCCACAGAGGATCACAGTCGTCATGATTCCCCATGGTTCACTCACCGTTTCCGTGACCCAATAAAGCGGACGCAGCACGGCGGGATTACCACCCGGTGTCCACGTCCAGCCGCTTATCCACACCGCTGCGGGCATCAGTAACAAAAGAACAGCCCCGAGAGCGGTGCGCCTGGCGATATCAAACATAGTCGTCCCTTCAGTCATGCGTAAAAAGAGTTGGAGTGTATCAACGTTGTGATTGCTTAACATTCCTTTAGCGTGAGTTGTTGAAGAAGCGGTTATAATTCATAAGTTATGAACTAATCGTTCAAATATTCCCGCTAAAATGTGACCCAAACTGTGGCAAAATGATGCCCTGTCGTGATGGAAAGGCACCGATTCCCTATCCAGAGGCCGCATCAGAAAGTAGGATGCGCATCAACAAGTAAAATACTTACTGTAAATAAAGACTATTTGTGGTTTTTTTGGAGCATAAAATGCAGCTGAAACGGGTGGCAGAAGCCAATCTGCCAACACCTTGGGGCGATTTCCTGATGGTGGGTTTTGAAGAATTGGCCACCGGGCACGACCACCTGGCGTTAGTTTTTGGCGACATCACCGGTGAAACGCCGGTTCTTGCGCGCGTTCACTCCGAATGTCTGACCGGTGATGCCTTATTCAGCCTGCGCTGTGACTGCGGTTTCCAGCTCGAAGCCGCACTGAATCATATCGCCGAAGAAGGTCGTGGCATCCTGATGTATCACCGTCAGGAAGGCCGTAACATCGGTTTGCTGAATAAGATCCGCGCATATGCCTTACAAGACAAAGGTTACGACACCGTCGAAGCCAACCATCAGCTTGGGTTCGCCGCAGACGAACGCGACTTCACGCTGTGCGCCGACATGTTCAAATTGCTGGGTGTCGATTCCGTACGCCTGCTGACCAACAATCCGAAGAAAGTCGAAATTCTGACTGAAGCCGGTATTAACATTACAGAACGCGTCCCGCTGATCGTCGGCCGTAATCCGGAAAACGAACGCTACCTGTCGACCAAAGCCGCCAAAATGGGCCATCTGCTCGACAAGTAAGGATTTATAGTCCGATCCAAATATTAAGGGCACCTTAAGAAGGCGCCCTTTTTTATTGGCCGGAGAAGCGGTTTTACAGCATTTTGCGGATCACATAATGCAGAATGCCGCCGTTCTGGAAATAGGTCAGTTCGTTGCCGGTATCGATACGGCAATGTGCATCAATTGTTTCAGTATGACCATCAGCAAACGTGATATGCACTGCAACATCCTGCCCCGGCGTCAGGGTTTGTAACCCGCTGATGCTGATCTGTTCATCGCCCGTGAGTTTCAGCGTTTTGCGCGTCACACCCTGCGGGAACTCGAGCGGTAAAATCCCCATCCCGATCAGATTCGAGCGGTGAATACGTTCGAATGATTCTGCGATAACCACACGTACCCCAAGCAGACGTGGCCCTTTCGCCGCCCAGTCACGGCTTGAACCTGAACCGTATTCTTTACCGGCAATCACTGCGGTCGGCACACTTTCATGCTGATAGCGCATCGCCGCATCGTAAATCGCCAGTTGGTCCTGCGACGGAATATGACGCGTATATCCGCCCTCCACGCCCGGCACCATTTCATTTTTGATGCGAATATTGGCGAACGTCCCGCGCATCATCACTTCATGGTTACCGCGCCGCGAGCCGTAGGAGTTGAACGCTTTCGGCTCGACGCCGTGCTGGGTCAGATACAAACCAGCCGGACTTTCGGCCTTGATATTCCCGGCAGGTGAAATGTGGTCGGTGGTCACTGAATCCGCCAGAATCGCCAGAATTCGCGCATCTTTGATGTCTTCCAGCGCATCAGGTTCCGCCTTCATATCACTGAAGAACGGCGGGTGGCGGATATAGGTGGAGTCTTCCTGCCAGGTATAGGTCGGCGTGCCTTCGACCTGAATCGCCTGCCAGCTGGCATCGCCGTTAAACACCTCGGCGTACTCTTTATGGAACATTTCCGTGGTCACCTGCGCAACCGCATTAGCGATATCGTTAGCCGACGGCCAGATATCTCTCAGGTAAACCGGCTTGCCATCAGCACCTTCACCCAGAGGATCCGTCGTCAGATCGACGTTCATATTACCCGCCAGCGCATAGGCCACCACCAGCGGTGGTGAGGCTAGCCAGTTGGTTTTAATCAGCGGATGAATACGCCCTTCGAAGTTACGGTTGCCGGAAAGCACGGCCCCGACGGTTAAATCACCGGCCTTGATCGCCGACTCAATCGGTTCCGGCAACGGCCCGGAGTTACCGATACAGGTCGTACAGCCATAGCCCACCAGATTAAAGCCCAGCTTCTCCAGATGCGGCATGAGACCGGCGGCATTAAGATAATCGGTCACCACTTTGGAACCTGGTGCCAGTGAGGTTTTCACCCACGGCTTACTGGCCAGACCTTTTTCGGCGGCATTCTTCGCCAGCAGACCAGCGGCCATCAGCACGCTTGGGTTTGACGTGTTGGTACAAGAGGTGATTGCCGCAATCACTACCGCGCCGGTGGTCAGCGCATAATGCTGCCCTTCCAGCGTGAAACTTTCTTTATCGCTGCGCCCCGGCTTGCTGTTACCCAACTCCAGTTCAGTCGCCGCTTTGAACGCTTTCGGCACATCAGGCAACGCAACGCGATCCTGAGGACGTTTCGGCCCCGCGAGGCTCGGCTCAACGTCTCCCATGTCCAGCGCAAGCGTACTGGTGAAGACCGGCTCGTCACCGGCGTTACGCCATAAACCCTGGGCCTGCGAATAGGCTTTTACCAGATCGATTTGTTCGTCGCTGCGGCCACTGAGCTTCATGTAACTCAGTGTCACATCATCCACCGGGAAGAAGCCGCAGGTCGCGCCGAATTCCGGCGACATATTAGCGATGGTTGCGCGGTCAGCCAGCGGCAAATCGGCAAGGCCATCACCATAGAACTCGACAAATTTTCCTACCACGCCGTGTTTGCGCAGCATCTGGGTGACCGTTAACACCAGGTCCGTCGCGGTAATGCCTTCGCGTAATTTACCGGTCAGTTTGAAACCCACAACGTCCGGGATCAGCATGGAAACCGGCTGTCCGAGCATTGCGGCTTCGGCTTCGATACC
This sequence comes from Rahnella sp. NRRL B-41462, assembly GCF_003263525.1. Lineage (NCBI taxonomy): Bacteria > Pseudomonadati > Pseudomonadota > Gammaproteobacteria > Enterobacterales > Yersiniaceae > Rahnella > Rahnella sp. NRRL B-41462. The sequence continues at coordinate 18,944 of NZ_JYDF01000055.1, forward strand.
GCCGCAACCCCACCCCAGAATCCCCAGACCGTTAATCATCGTGGTATGTGAATCCGTTCCGACCAGCGTGTCGGGATAGGCCATCGTTTTGCCATCCTGCTCTTCGTACCAGACGGTTTGTCCAAGATATTCCAGGTTGACCTGATGACAAATACCCGTGCCAGGCGGCACTACGCGGAAACGATTGAAGGCTTTTTGCCCCCAGCGCAGGAACTGATAGCGCTCGTTGTTACGCTCCATTTCGAGACGAACGTTCTCACCAAACGCCTCATCATCACCGAATTCATCCACTGTGACGGAGTGGTCGATGACCAGATCAACAGGCGACAACGGGTTTACCTGTTCGACATTCCCGCCGAGGCGTTTTACCGCCTGGCGCATCGCGGCCAGATCCACCACGGCAGGTACACCCGTAAAATCCTGCATCAGTACGCGCGCCGGACGATAAGCAATTTCGCGGTCGGCATGACCGGTTTTCTGCCATTCGACCAGTTCCTGTAGATCGCTTTCTGTGACAGTGTCACCATCAACGTGGCGCAGTAAGTTTTCGAGTAAAACTTTGAGGGATTTTGGCAGGCGCTGAACATCACCCAATGTTTTGGCAGCGAGTGGCAGGCTGTAGTAGTAAAATTCTTTCTCCCGGACTGCCAGCTTATCCAGACTGTTCTTGCGAATAGACGACATAGCTTCTCCTTTAGCGCTCAGCGTGGCCATGAGTAATAACCCGCTGGCTTATAAGTGCATAGTTAAAGATAACACAAATTATCGTTAACATTTTTATAACAGCTCAAACTGATCATCAGGCAAAAAAAATCCCGCCGCTTCGGTGAGGATGCGGCGGGATCTCAGGGAGATAAAAATAGAGGATGACGACTTATTTTGTCGGCAGCTTAATGTCTTTGAACATTTCTTCAATGTCTTCGTTGGAGCGCAGGGAAATAGCGGTATCAACCACATCACGTGTCAGGTGCGGCGCAAAGCGCTGGATAAAATCGTACATATAGCTGCGCAGGAATGTACTGCGACGGAAACCGATTTTGGTGGTGCTGTAGGTGAAAATATCACTCGCATCCACGGTCACCAGATCCGGATCCTGAACCGGATCCACTGCCATGCTGGCGATGACACCGACGCCCAGCCCCAGGCGGACATAGGTTTTGATGACGTCAGCATCGGTGGCGGTGAATACAATGCGTGGCGTCAGACCGGCGCGGTTAAACGCGGTATCCAGTTCTGAACGGCCAGTGAAGCCGAAGGTATAGGTCACAATCGGATAAGCTGCCAGTTCCTCAATGGTGACTTTCTCTTTACCTGCCAGCGGATGATCAGGCTGAACCACCACGGCACGGTTCCAGTGGTAGCAAGGCAGCATGATCAGATCGTCATACAGATGGAGCGCTTCGGTGGCGATAGCAAAATCCGCATTGCCCTTTGAAACTGCTTCAGCAATCTGCGTCGGCGACCCCTGATGCATATGCAATGAAACGCGCGGATAACGCTCGATAAAGCCTTTAATCACATTCGGTAAGGCATAACGCGCCTGCGTATGCGTCGTCGCGACATACAGCGAACCTTTGTCCGGATAGGTATGCTCACCAGCAACAGCTTTGATCGCATCCACTTTAGACAATACTTCACGGGCAATACGGATGATTTCCTGCCCTGCCGGCGTGACCTGTGTCAGATGTTTACCGCTGCGGGAAAAAATCTGGATCCCGAGTTCATCTTCCAGCATCCGCACTTGTTTGCTGATCCCAGGCTGCGACGTGTACAGGCCTTCTGCCGTCGAACTGACGTTCAGATTGTGATTAACAACCTCTACGATGTAGCGCAGTTGCTGCAATTTCATATCTCATACCACCCTGGTTTCAAACCCTGTCGCCATCCCTGTTCATCCGTTGGCTGAACAGTCTGGAAATGATTTTTTATCGACTACCGGAAGTCTGTGAACGCACCGTTTTTATGCCCCAGACGCATTAACTTATTACTTAAGTGCATAAGAATAAATTTTATATAACAATTATATCCATTATTAGCGTCATGTATACCCGAAGAACATAACGATAATCGAGGACTGTCGCAGACTGATAATAAAAACACGCATAACTCCGCGATGATAGATCTTAATGCAATAAAAAAACCAGTCCGGAAGACTGGTTTTTTACAACTGCTTAACAGCTTAAGGTATGACGGCGATAATTATTTTTTGCCTTCGACCCACTTACCGTCGACAAAGAAAGCGGTCCAGCCAGTGGCTTTGCCGTCTTTTTCTGAAGATACATACTGCTGCTTGGTTTTACGGCTGAAACGCACCATTGATTTATTGCCTTCCGGATCGGCCACCGGCGCATCGGCCAGATAGCTGAGTTTTTCCGGCAAGCGGTCTTTGAAGCGCTTCAGTTCCTCCACCAGCGGCGCACGGGTTTCGCGCGATTTAGGGAACGTGTTGGCAGCCAGGAATACCCCTGCCGCACCGTCACGCAGCACGAAATAGGCGTCTGATTTCTCACACGGCAATTCCGGTAGCGGAACCGGATCTTCTTTCGGCGGCGCAACGTCACCGTTTCGCAAAATCTTACGGGTGTTTTTGCATTCGTCGTTGGTACAGCCCATGTACTTACCGAAACGTCCCATTTTCAGGTGCATTTCAGAGCCACATTTTTCGCACTCAACAATCGGGCCGTCATAACCCTTGATGCGGAACTCACCCTCTTCGATTTCATAGCCATCACATTCCGGGTTGTTACCACAAACATGCAATTTGCGCTGATTATCGATGAGATAGCTGTCCATCGCCGTGCCGCATTTGACGCAACGACGCTTCGCACGCAGCGCGTTGGCTTCGGCTTCATCACCTTCCAGAATGTTCAGCACTTCGGCATCAGCAATCAGGTTGATGGTGGTTTTGCAGCGCTCTTTCGGCGGCAAGGCGTAGCCGGAACAACCGAGGAACACGCCAGTGCTGGCGGTACGGATCCCCATCGGACGTCCGCAGGTCGGGCATTCAATGCTGGTCAACACCATCTGATTCGGGCGCATACCGCCTTCTTCCGGGTCTTTCTCAGCAGTTTCCAGCTGCTTACTGAATTCAGTGAAGAATTCATCCAGAACGGCTTTCCATTCCGCCTTGTTATTGGCGACCTGATCCAGCCCGTCTTCCATACGTGCGGTGAAATCGTAGTTCATCAATTCACGGAAGTTATCTTCCAGACGATCGGTAACGATTTCCCCCATTTTTTCTGCGTAGAAGCGACGGTTTTCAACGTGAACGTAACCCCTGTCCTGAATGGTCGAAATGATCGACGCATAGGTAGACGGACGGCCAATGCCACGTTTTTCCAGTTCTTTAACCAGAGACGCTTCGCTGAAACGCGCAGGCGGCTTGGTGAAATGCTGGGTGGGCAGCAGTTGTTGCAGCTCCAGATCCGTACCCACTTCGATCGCCGGCAAGGTTCTGTCTTCGTCGCCTTTACGCAACGCCGGCATGACTTTGGTCCAGCCATCAAAACGCAGCGTACGACCTTTGGCGCGCAGAGAGTAATCGCCCGCTTTCACCGTCAGCGTAGTGGAGTCGTACTGAGCCGGTGTCATCTGACAGGCCACAAACTGACGCCAGATTAGCTGATACAGACGTTGAGCATCCGCTTCCATATCTTTCAGTTGTTCTGAAATCACGGCCACGTCAGAAGGACGAATCGCTTCGTGCGCTTCCTGAGAATTCTCTTTATTGCTGTATTGCAGCGGCGCTTTCGGCAGGTATTTATCACCAAAATTCTCGCCAATATAGCCGCGCACCATTTCCACGGCGTCCTGACTCAGGTTAGTGGAGTCCGTACGCATATAGGTAATGTGACCGGCTTCGTAAAGACGCTGGGCCATCATCATGGTTTTCTTCACACCGAAGCTCAGACGCGTACTGGCCGCCTGTTGCAGTGTGGAAGTAATGAAAGGCGCACCCGGCTTGCTGCTGGTCGGTTTGTCTTCACGATCCACCACGGTGTAACGCGCTTTTTCAAGCAGCGAAACGGCCGCGTGAGTTTGTTCTTTATTGACCGGTTTGAACGGTTTTTCGAGATGATGCGTGACTTCCATTTGCAGCGCGGTTTCTTTCTTCGCCAGCAAATCCGCATGCAATTCCCAGTATTCTTCCGGCACGAACGCTTTGATTTCTTTCTCACGCTCGACGACCAGACGCACCGCAACGGACTGAACACGACCTGCGGATAAACCACGGGCAATTTTCTTCCACAGCAGCGGAGAAACCATGTAACCCACCACGCGGTCCATGAAACGACGCGCCTGCTGAGCATTCACACGATCAATATTCAGTTCGCCCGGTTCTTTAAAGGCGTTTTGAATCGCGTTCTTGGTAATTTCGTTAAAAACGACACGGCTGAAACGTTTGTCATCACCACCAATCACTTCCCGCAAATGCCAGGCAATCGCCTCTCCTTCGCGGTCAAGGTCGGTTGCGAGATAGATGTGGTCAGCTTTTTCCGCTAACGCTTTTAACTCAGCAACAACTTTTTCTTTACCCGGAAGTATTTCGTATTGTGCTTCCCAACCGTGATACGGATCGACGCCCATGCGATTAACCAGCGCGGTTTTCTCATCCTTTTTTACTTTTTTCTTTGTTTTTTCTTCGGTTGAGTCGGCGGTCTTTTTAGCAGCGGATCCACTGGTCGGTAAATCACGGATATGACCAACGCTGGACTTAACAACGTAGTCATTTCCTAAATATTTATTAATCGTTTTGGCTTTTGCCGGGGACTCAACTATTACGAGAGCTTTGCCCATAATTACCTTTACCTGAATGATTCTTCATCATCTGAAGAAGATTTTGTCTAGTTATGCCGCGGCACAATATCACGTCTTTTTTTATATTGCGGCAGTGAGTCAGAACGTCAACTGATTTCTTTAAAAGAAGGAGCGAACTGACTTCCAGAGGTTCAAAACACTGATTCTGCGAGGGATTAACCAGACAGGGCTCAGCAGAATGCGCCCATTTTTAAGTCAAATAATGACCAAGCGTAAACAAAACATTCCACCTGAAGCCACAAAATCCCACACTCTACCTGATAAAAATCGTCACGCAAACTAATTAACACGGAAAGGCCCTTTTCGCCAATACGCGCCCGTTTTTTATAAAGGCGCTCAAATTATAACCAGAGCGATTAAGCAGATTACCCCCAGCAGATTTGCGGTTTTATCAGCGTCAGGATTACAATAACGTCAGCAATTATAGTGGGGAGTAAATATCATGCACGAAAATACATCGGCAATTAGTCGCGAAGCTTTACTGGTCGAAGCGAATAAGGTTATCCGTGAGCACGAAGATTACATGCATGGAATGCTGGCGACAGAGGTTGAGCAGAAAGGCAATGTGCTGGTTTTCCGCGGGGAGTTTTTCATGGATGAAGACGGTTTACCGACCAGAAAAACCACTGCGGTATTTAATATGTTTAAACACCTGGCTCATCTTTTTTCAGAAAAATACCATCTCGAAGATTGAGATAAAACAATCGCTAATAAAGGTATACACAACCGGTAAACGGCGGGGCTTAATCCGCAGGATTAAAAAGGGACATTCGTCCCTTTTTATTGTATGCCTTGCGAAAAAAATAGATTACAGCAGCGGTTTCTGACTGCGTTGTAACCAGCGCAGGAACAGGCGATCAGCACTCTCTGCCGCGCTGCCGGTGAAACGGTCCATCATGCGTTTACGACGGCTGTAACGCACCGCAATCACTTCATGATTTTTCATTTCTGCAATCAGTAAATCATCACTGGTACCAATAGCATCAATCAGGCCATTTTCACGCGCCTGGGTACCAAACCAGTGCTCACCGGTGGCTACCGCATCAATGTCCAGCGACGGCCGGTTCTGATGAACAAACTCTTTAAACAGCACATGCGTTTCATTCAGATCTTCACGGAACTTTTCACGACCTTCTTCGGTATTTTCACCCAGCAACGTCAGGGTACGTTTAAACTCGCCCGCCGTGTGCAACTCAATATCAATGTCATTTCGTTTGAGCAAACGGTTAAAGTTTGGGATCTGCGCCACCACGCCGATCGAACCGATGATGGCAAACGGCGCGGCGACAATCCTGTCCGCCACACAGGCCATCATGTAACCGCCACTGGCTGCGACTTTATCTACCGCAACCGTCAGACGAATACCACTCTGACGCAGACGCACAAGTTGTGATGCCGCCAGGCCGTAACCGTGCACCACACCGCCCGGGCTTTCGAGGCGCAACAACACTTCGTCTTCCGGGGTTGCAACGGCCAGCACCGCCGAGATTTCTTCCCGCAGTGAGGTGACTTCGTGTGCATCCATACTGCCTTTGAAATCGAGTACATACAGGCAAGGTTTGCTTTTCGAACTGCCGGTTTTGGCTTGCAGTTTTTTCTGTTTTGCTTCCGCTTTATCCTTTTTCTTCAGTTCCTTGCTGCGAATTTTAAGTTCGGCAGGGTTCATGCGCGCACTGCGCATTTCACGTTGCATTTCGCGATACTGTTCACCTAAATCGACCAGGTGTAACTCACCTTTGCCGTGAGATTTACGCTGACGGAGGCCGACAAACAACACGACCAGCGCCCCGATGGCGATCACAACGGTCACGACTTTGGCCAAAAATAGCCCATAAAGAGAAAGTAAATCCACACATACCGCCTTTTCAACGTGGTAATAAAACCGTGGTAAGAAAGATGTTAAACATTCTAAACAATCGCCGCACTGACGTCTTGTTCGAAGATGACATCATGACTCAGACGTAAAACAGAGTGCGTCTGTGTTCCAATTTTGTTACAAAAGAGCTGCCCGCTTTTCGGTTAATCATTGAAACTCATGCCCATTTGAGGCATATAAGCGGTGATTGCACCCGAAAAAGCTAAAATTTTCACCAAAATGCCGGACTCTGGTTGAGCGCAATATCTCCCGTTTCCGCCATTTTTGATATGAAGAGCGCCTGATGTGATGACGTCATTTACCGCCACATCGCCGCCCCCCTTAAGAGGACTGACCGTGCATTATCATCCTAAATCCGATTTGCTCAATAACCGTATCATTCTGGTCACTGGCGCCGGCGACGGCATCGGCCGTGAAGCCGCACTGACGTATGCCCGTTTCGGCGCGCAGGTGATTTTACTGGGCCGTACTGAGAGTAAACTGGCCAGTGTGCAGCAGGAAATTGCCGCACGTAATCTGCGACCGGCTTTCATTTATGCACTGGATTTACAAACCGCCAGTCAGCAGGATTGCCAGCGCGTCGCAGATCAAATCACTGCATGGGTGCCGCATCTGGACGGCGTTTTGCACAACGCCGGATTGCTGACTGACATCACGCCAATGGCTGAGATTAAGTTGCAGGACTGGATGAACGTCATGCAGGTCAATGTGAACGCCACGTTTATGCTGACTCAGTCGTTACTGCCGCTGATGCTGAAATCCGCCAGTTCTTCGCTGGTGTTCACCACGTCCAGCGTCGGACGCGAAGGCCGCAGCGGCTGGGGTGCTTACGCCGTGTCAAAATTCGCCACCGAAGGTATGATGCAGGTGCTGGCCGAAGAACATAAGCATACCGGCCTGCGCGTCAACTGCATCAATCCTGGCGGCACACGCACCAGCATGCGCGCCTCCGCGTTCCCCGATGAAAACAAAGATAAACTCAAGACACCGGCTGATATTATGCCGCTGTATCTGTATCTGATGGGCGATGACAGCCGCCGTAAAACAGGTATCAGTTTTGATGCCCAGCCAGGGCGCAAAGCCGGTCCGGCAGAATAAATAATCACGGAGTCTCTGATGACTGAAGATCGCCATAAACAGCGCCAGCAAAAGCTGAAAGAACAGGTTGATGCGCGCATTGACGCCGCCAAAGAACAGCGCGGAATACTGATTGTATTTACCGGTAACGGTAAGGGCAAAACCACGGCGGCATTTGGCACGGTGACCCGCGCTGTCGGCCATGGCATGCGCGCGGCAGTGATCCAGTTTATTAAAGGTGAATGGCCTAACGGCGAGAAAAATCTGCTCGAGCCTCATGGCGTGGAATTTCAGGTGATGGCGACCGGTTTTACCTGGGAAACGCAGAATAAAGAAACGGATACCGAAGCCTGCCAGGCTGTCTGGCAGCACGGTAAACGGATGCTGGCTGATGCATCATTAGATCTCGTGGTGCTTGATGAACTGACGTATATGGTCAGTTTTGGCTATCTGGATTTGCAGGACGTGGTGGATGCGCTGAAAGCCCGTCCCGCGCACCAGACCGTGATTATCACCGGGCGCGGCTGCCATCGTGATCTGCTGGAAATGGCCGATACCGTCAGCGAACTCCGTCCGGTGAAACATGCGTTTGACGCCGGAATTATGGCGCAGCAGGGCATTGACTGGTAACGCCCTGCTTTAACTTTTAAAGCGCTATCTGACACTCCGCCAGCGTCGCCATTTCGTTATGGACAGCACAGGCAGCATCAATCAGCGGTAACGCCAGCACCGCGCCGCTGCCCTCGCCCAGTCGTAAATTCAGATCGAAATACGGTTGCAGGCCCAGCGCTTCAAGCGCCAGCGTTGCGCCCTGCTCTGCTGAAATATGCGAAGGGATAAGATAGGGTTTCAGCGCAGGTGCTAACTGACACGCTGCCAGCGCCGACGCGTAAGAAAGGAAGCCATCCAGCACCAGCGGAATACCCGCCGCCGCCGCGCCAATCATCGCACCCGCCATGGCTACCAGTTCGAATCCCCCGACTTTCGCCATCACATCCAGTGCATCTGACGGATCCGGCTGATTTACCGCAATGGCTTTTTCGACCACGCTGATTTTATGCGCCAGTCTGTCCGGCGGAAGATTCGCACCCAGCCCGACGGTTTGCGCTGGCGCAGCGCCGGTCAGCACCGCCACCATCGCCGCCGCTGGCGTGGTGTTTGCCATCCCGAGCTCACCGACAGCCAGCAGGGATAAACCGTTTTCAGCTTTCGCGATCACCCGTTCCGCACACCAGATCAGTAAAGATTCCGCCTGTTCGCGCGTCATCGCCGGGCCGGTGGCAATATTGCCGGTTCCCTGCGCAACTTTGTGATTCAGCGTGCCGGGAATATCCGCCCCAATGATTCCGCAGTCAATCAGCGTCACCTGCGCCCCGGCCACCCGAGCCAGCACAGAAACCCCGGCTTTGCCCTGCACGATGTTCACCGCCTGAATCGCCGTTACCTCCTGCGGGGAGGGTGTGACGCCTTCCTGCCACACGCCATGATCGGCCGCCATCACCAGCACTTCTTTGCTCGGAAAATGCAAAGGCTGATCACCCCGGATGGATGACAGCTGAATCGCCAGTTGTTCCAGGCGGCCAAGACTGCCTAAAGGTTTTACCAGACTGTCGAGCCGCGCAGCAGCCGTTTGTGCGGCCTGTGCATCGGGTTCAGCAATCTGACGGATAATATTGGCCAGAGAAGCCATCGGGTTGTCCTTACCAGTTTAAAAGTTAAATACCGCTGTCATTAAAACGCTGAATGACACAAGCGCCGGGGCTGAGATCAATTTCACACAGGCAGCCTTGCTTAAATGGAAAACGCCACATGTCAGCCGGTGCCAGTTTCAGCATCATCGCCAGCAGCAGGCTGAGTGAACCCTGATGCGCGACTATTGCCAGCCTGCTTTCCTGCGGACGCAAATGCAACTGCTGCAACGCCTGCCGGATACGCTGAGTGAAATCTGTAAATGACTCACCTTGCGGTACGTCGGCCTTTTGCCAGTCCTGACACCAGGCCTGATAGCCTTCTGCCTGCGAGGCTTCGAGTTCTTTGTGATGGCGCATTTCCCACTCGCCAAACCCCATTTCCTGCAACAGCGGCTGAGTTTCCATTGCCAGTTCGCGCCCGTAAGCAATAATGCCCGCCGTATCGCGGCTGCGGCGCATATCCGTGTGAATCAGTGCATCAAGCGAGGTAGAAGCCAGCTGACGCGCCACATGCTGCGCCTGTCGCTCACCCTCGGCGGTCAGCGCAATGTCGCTGCTGCCGCAAAAAACGCCGTTAACGTTAGCCTGAGTTTGTCCGTGCCGTATCAGATACAGTTTCATAATTTTGTCCCTTGTCTCAGTGCCATAACAGGAAAAACAGAAAGACCAGTTCACTCAATTCACATGCCGCGCCCAGCGTATCGCCGGTCTGGCCGCCAATGCGCGTGGCGACAAAACGCCGGAAACCGAGAACAAACAGCAACGTCACCAGTAATGCAAACAGGGAGAATAACCCGCCGATGAGCAGCACCAGCGTTGCCATCAACAGTAATGTGATACCAAAGCGCCCTTCGCTGATCTTACCAATAAACAAATTGCCCATTCCTGACTCGCGGGCATAAGCCTGACGGTACATCATCACCGCCATCATGCTCCGCCCGACAACCGGCGTGACGATAAGAAACGCCAGCACCGGCAATCCGTCGGCGTTCATCTGATAAACCAGTGCGGTTCGTAACAGAACAGCCACAATCAGCGCCAGCGCGCCGTTGGTGCCGATCCGGCTGTCGCGCATAATCTCGAGAATACGCTCCCGGCTGCGCACCGAAAATAAACCGTCGCAACTGTCGGCCAGCCCGTCGAGATGTAAACCGCCGGTCAGCATAATATGTGCAATGACAACCGCAATCGCCGCCGGAAGCACACCGATATGCGGCATTAAAATCTGCCACACCAGCGCGGACAGTAAACCGATAACCAGCCCGACCAGCGGAAAACAGACAATACCGCGTGCATACTCTTTCAGTTCAATGCCATCGCACCAGCGATCCCTGACCGGGATGCGGGTGAGAAACTGCAATGTCGCGAGAAACAGCCGCCATAAAGCCATAATAAACACCCTGTTCTGAGTCGTTTTATTCCGATGTTTTCACCGGTACCGGAATGCCGGATACGATCAGGTAGACATCATCCGCCGCGGCAGCCAGTTGCTGATTCACCCGCCCCGCAATATCACGAAAACGCCGCGCCAGCAGGTTATCCGGCACAATGCCCATCCCCACTTCATTAGTGACAATAATCACTTCAGATTCAGGATGTTGCGCAGCTTCCATCAGTTTCGTGGTTTGCGCAAAAATATGCTGTTCTATTGCGTCAAAATCCATGTGTTCCGGCGGTGTTTCACCGGCCAGATCAAACAGAAGATTGGTAATCAACGTCGTGATGCACTCGATAATAATGGTCGGAAACTGCGCCTGATGCGCGAGTACGACATCCCCCAGATCACGATAGCTTTCAAACGTATGCCAGTGAGCCGGACGTTGTTGCTGGTGATAACGGATGCGATCCGCCATTTCGGCATCAGTAACGACCGAGGTGGCGATATACAACACTTCGCCGCCACGTTTCTCTGCTATCTGCTCAGCAAAATGGCTTTTACCACTGCGGGCACCTCCGGTGATTAGCATCATAATCAGCTCCTTGCGTTGTATTACTGAAGAGTATTCATGAACAGGGTGGATGCAGAATAATGTTATGCCCTGAATTTTGAGCAAAAAAAAACCGCAGTCACTGACTGCGGTTTATGAGCATAGACGCAAGTGCCTCGCTTGTCAGCGATTAACCCCGTTTTGCCGGGCCGGTAGTGCGGCGCGTCGGTGCAACCTGAGTATGGCGCTTCACAGCACGACGGATCTGGTTGGCTTTTACGCGACGACGATCACGCTCAACCGGCAGTTTGCTGACCGTTTCTTCCGTCATGTCGACCAGTGTGCGCAGATAGTTGATGTCTGGCAGATCCAGCTCTTTATAGCCACCGCGAGGCAGGCCTTTAGGCAGATTCAGATCACCGTAACGCACGCGGATCAGACGGCTTACCTGTACGCCAACAGCTTCCCACAGACGACGAACCTCGCGGTTACGTCCTTCTGTCAGGGTCACGTTGTACCACTGGTTCAAACCTTCACCGCCCTGGAATTTGATCGAGCGGAACGCCGCGGGACCGTCTTCCAGCTGCACGCCACGGCTCAGTTGTTTGATTTTTTCATCATCAACCTGACCGAAAACACGTACGGCATATTCACGCTCAACTTCACGACTCGGGTGCATCAGGCGATTAGCCAGTTCACCGTCGGTGGTGAATAACAGCAGGCCTGACGTGTTAACGTCCAGACGACCTACGGCGATCCAGCGGGAACCGCGCATTTTTGGCAGACGGTCAAAGACGGTCGGACGGCCTTCCGGATCATTGCGTGTACACAACTCGCCTTCAGGCTTGTAGTACGCCAGTACGCGGCAAACGGTGTCCTGAGATTCCATCACTGACAGAACGTGTCCATCAAGACGAATTTTGGTACCGCCGGTGACTTCCACGCGGTCGCCCAGCGTAGAAATTTTACCGTCAACGCTGACGCGGCCAGCCTGGATCATCGCTTCAACTTCACGACGTGAACCATGACCTGCGCGGGCGAGGACTTTTTGCAGTTTTTCGCTTTGACCTTCGGTGCTGTCCAGTGCGTTCTTCGGCTTCTGGTATTTCACTTCTTCTTCGTCACCGTTTTCATCAAACAGTGCTTCAGCTTTAGGTTTGGTTCCGCGAGGTTTCAACGTACGTGGCTTTTCACCGCGTGCATGTTCCGGACGACCCGGTTTGCCGCTGCGTGCTTTTTCTATACGTGAATTGTCGATACGGGATTCAGAACGCGAATCGCTGCGGCCTGCGTCAGAACGTGGTTTGTCTGAACGCGGTTTGTCGCTGCGCGGTTTGTCGCTGCGCGGTTTGTCGCTGCGCGGTTTGTCGCTGCGCGGTTTGTCAGTACGTGGCTTTTCGCCGCGCTTTTCAGCCCGCGACGGTTCCGGACGGCTTTTTGCTGCGCCGGAATTCCTGCCACTTTTTGGCTTGTCACCAGATGGACGTGATGCTTTGGATTTGTCGCTGGTGTGCTTCTGGGAATTATACTTCTCGCTCATTGAGCAGCCTCATTTGTCGCCTTCACAGGCGTCGGGGGGAGCCGGCAGCATGACCTGATTTGTCATCTGCCCGCAAAAATTCAGTTATTGCGTATCATTACAATGACTTAGAAAAAAGTCAGCCTGCCATTATACACATTTATATGCAATTTGTATCCTGCAAAAAACGTTGCAGTCCGGTTATTTTTCAAACAAGCCTCAGAGGAACGGTGTCGGATCGCCCGCGCCTTCACGCACCACTTCGGGCGCAGCCTCTGTCAGATCAACCACCGTGGTAGGCTGCTGACCAATAGACCCGCCGTCAATCACCAGATCCACCACCTTGCCCAAATGATCTTTGATATCTTCCGGATCGGATTCTGCAAAGTCATTGCCCGGCAGCATCAGCGTGGTCGACATCAGCGGCTCGCCCAGCGCCTCCAGCAAGGCAATCGCAATCGGATTGGACGGCACGCGCAGGCCGATCGTTTTACGTTTCTCGCTCATCAGACGGCGCGGCACTTCTTTGGTCGCTTTCAGGATGAACGTGTAATTGCCCGGCGTGTTGTTTTTCATCAGGCGGAAAGCCGCGTTATCCACATAGGCGTAAGTCGACAGCTCAGACAAATCACGGCACACCAGGGTGAAGTTATGGTTGCTGTCCAGCTGACGAATCCGGCAAATACGCTCCATGGCGTTTTTCTCTTCCAGACGGCAACCCAGTGCATAACCGGAATCTGTCGGATACACGATAACCTGGCCTTTGCGCAGCAATTCTACGGCCTGATTAATCAGGCGGGGCTGCGGGTTTTCCGGATGAATATAAAAATATTGACTCATTTTTCCCTCTTAATTCTTCTTCTGCGGTCGGGCTTCAGACCGGTTCAATTTCAGGCTGTTTCCCGGCGACCGGCCAGTGTTGCCATACCGGTTCTACGCCTGCGGGAAGCCAAAGTTTGCGCCCCAGCTCAATCCACGAACAAGGCTGATGGAAATCAGATCCCTGTGAGGCGAGCAACTGATAATCACGGGCGTAAGCCGCCAGTTGTGCACGCTCATTGGGTGCCTGCTGACATTGCGCGACTTCCATCGCGTCGCCACCCTGTTCAGCAAAGAACGCCAGTAAGCGTTTCAGCCATTTTGTGGACAGTTCATAACGTCCCGGATGGGCGACAACCGCCTGTCCGCCAGACTGATGAATTGCATCAATCGCTTGTTCTATTGTACACCACTGTGGCGGAACGTAGCCGGTCTTGCCCTTGGCGAGGTATTTTTTGAATACCTGCGCAATGTTGTCAGCCGCGCCGAATTCCACCAGATAACGGGCAAAATGTGCACGGGTGACGGCTCCGCCATCGGCCAGACGTAACGCACCTTCCCACGCGCCTTCGATGCGCGCTTTCGCCAGACGACGGCCCATTTCCTGCGCACGCTGCTGACGCAAATCGGCCTGCACTTTCAGTAATTCCACCATCGCCGGATGCCCCGGGTCGATACCCAGCCCGACAATATGGATCTCATGATTTTCCCACAGCGTAGAAATCTCGACACCGTTTACCAGTTGCAGTGGCAGCTGATTGTCAGCAATCGCCCGCGCCGCCCGCGCCAGCCCTTCCGTGCTGTCGTGATCGGTGATCGCCAGTACGCCGACACGCATTTCTACTGCACGCGCCACCAGCGCTTCCGGTGTTAAATAGCCGTCAGATGCCGTGGTATGGCTGTGGAGATCGTAAAGGGTAAATGCGTTGCGGGTTATCTGGTCGTCTGCTGAAGGCGAAGTGTTTGTTGGTAAAGTCATCGTCACGTGGGGAATTAACCTGTTTCTGAATGCAGCACATATCATAACGCGTTAGTGCGTTGCACGTTAGGGATGATTTCACCCGTCCGTTACGCACTGTTACAGTGCTATAACAACACTGTTTGCACAACGTCGCCGCACCAAAGGGGGAAATTGCGCTAAAAGAGGGTTGACTTTACATCTCTGAACTAGTTTACTAGTACGCAAGTTCACGGAATAGCTCAGCAATGAACACCGTGACAAACCGATTCAGAAAGCTTACGTTTTAAAAACGATAGCTTCATAAACAAACAAGAGTGTCTGATGATGAAAACTTACATGATGGCGGTTCTCAGCTGGTGGCGTACTTCCCCTTGTCGGGCGGAGTAATCACGCATAGCTGTCATCAGACGCTGCAAGATTTCCGAAGCCCGCATAATGCGGGCTTTTTTGTGGCCGTCTAATTTGAAATCCGTTTAATACAAACGTTGAGAAAATTTCAGGAAGCAAAATGACTATTCAGAAACCACGTTTAGAATTGCTGACCGCAGAAGGATGTTACCGCGGCGACCCGACGGCCATTTTCCATCAGTTGTGCGGCGCCCGGCCGGCGACCCTGCTGCTGGAGTCCTCCGAAGTGACCAGCAAAGAAAACCTGAAGAGCCTGTTGATTGTCGACAGCGCCCTGCGCATCACGGCGCTGGGTTCCCGGGTTTCGATTCAGGCACTCACGCCAAACGGCGCGTCATTACTCTCACTGATTGACGCCGCGTTACCGGCTGAAATGCGTAACGACGTGCGTCCGAATGGCCGCGAGCTGAGTTTCCCGTCCATCGACCAGATGCAGGATGAAGACGCCCGCCTGCGTTCGCGCTCCGTGTTTGATGCGTTACGCAGCATCCTGACCTCAGTTGAAGCGCCTGCCGATGAGCGCGAAGCGATGTTCCTCGGCGGTCTGTTTGCCTACGATCTGGTCGCCGGTTTTGAAGATTTACCGGCATTAGAGTCTGACCAGCGTTGCCCGGATTTCTGCTTCTATCTGGCAGAAACTCTGCTGGTACTCGACCATCAGAACCGTTCATGTCGTTTGCAGGCCAGCCTGTTTACGCCGTCGCCGGAAGAGAAACAGCGTCTGCAAGCCCGCCTTGAACAACTGCAGCACCAGTTACAGCTACCGCCGCACGCCATTCCGCACCAGAGCGTGCCGGAAATGCAACTGAGCGTAAATCAGAGCGATGAAGAGTTTGGTGCCGTGGTAGAGAAGATGAAAGTGGCGATCCGCGCCGGTGAAATTTTCCAGGTGGTGCCTTCACGCCGTTTCTCATTGCCGTGCCCTGCTCCGCTGGCCGCTTACGAAACGCTGAAAAACAACAACCCGAGCCCGTATATGTTCTTCATGCAGGATAACGATTTCACGTTGTTCGGCGCGTCGCCGGAAAGTGCGCTGAAATACGACGCGACAAACCGTCAGATTGAAATCTATCCGATTGCCGGTACACGCCCTCGTGGTCGCCGCGCTGACGGTTCACTGGATTTGGATCTCGACAGCCGCATCGAACTGGAAATGCGGACTGACCATAAAGAGCTGGCCGAACATCTGATGCTGGTGGATTTGGCGCGTAACGATCTGGCACGGATCTGCGAACCGGGCAGCCGTTACGTCGCCGACCTGACCAAAGTTGACCGCTATTCCTTCGTGATGCATCTGGTGTCCCGCGTGGTTGGCACGCTGCGTCATGACCTCGACGTACTGCACGCTTATCAGGCCGTGATGAACATGGGCACACTGACCGGCGCACCGAAAGTGCGCGCCATGCAGCTGATTTCTGCCTCCGAGCAAACCCGTCGCGGAAGCTACGGCGGCGCAGTGGGTTACTTCACCGCTCACGGTGATTTAGATACCTGCATCGTGATCCGCTCCGCCTATGTCGAAGACGGCATCGCCACCGTACAGGCTGGCGGCGGTGTGGTGCTCGATTCCGTTCCGCAAGCCGAAGCCGACGAAACCCGTAATAAAGCCCGTGCAGTGCTGCGTGCCATCGCCACCGCCCATAATGCGAAAGAGGTATTTTAAGATGGCCGATATCTTACTCATCGATAACGTCGATTCCTTTACATACAACCTCGTCGATCAGTTGCGCTCGAGCGGACATAACGTGGTGATTTATCGCAATCAGATCCCGGCTGACGTCATTATTGAAAAACTCAGCCAGCTGGAAAAACCGGTGCTGGTGCTTTCTCCGGGACCGGGTACGCCGTCCGAAGCCGGTTGCATGCCTGAGCTGCTCAAACGTCTGCGCGGTCAGTTGCCGATTATCGGTATCTGTCTCGGTCATCAGGCAATTGTGGAAACCTACGGCGGTTTCGTCGGCCAGGCCGGTGAAATCCTGCACGGCAAAGCCTCTTCTATTACGCATGACAACGAAGCGATGTTCGCCGGTATGAACAATCCACTGCCGGTGGCGCGTTATCACTCGCTGGTCGGCAGCCAGATCCCTGAGGGACTGACCGTCAACGCCCGCTACGGCGATATGGTGATGGCAGTACGTCACGAAGAAGATCGCGTCTGCGGTTTCCAGTTCCATCCGGAATCCATTTTAACTTCACAGGGCGCCGTCTGCTTGAGCAGACACTGGCCTGGGCTTTGGCGTAAGGAGAACTGTCATGCAAACGCAAACTATTCCCGGCATTCTCGACAATCTGTTCCGCGCTCAGACAATGACGCAGGAAGAAAGCCAGCAGCTATTTACCGCCATCGTGAATGGCGAACTGGAACCGGCGCAACTGGCCGGTGCATTAATCAGCATGAAAGTGCGCGGTGAGCAACCGGCTGAAATCGCCGGCGCCGCCAAAGCATTGCTGGCACACGCCGAGCCGTTCCCGCGTCCTGACTATCCGTTTGCGGACATTGTCGGCACCGGCGGCGACGGCACCAACAGCATCAATATTTCCACCGCCAGCGCCTTTGTAGCGGCAGCGTGTGGGGCACGGGTGGCAAAACACGGCAACCGCAGCGTGTCCAGCCGTTCGGGCTCATCGGATTTACTGGCTGCTTTTGGCATCCGTCTGGATATGCCTGCGGAAGAATCCCGGGCCGCGCTGGATGATCTGGGTGTGTGTTTCCTGTTCGCGCCGCAATACCACACCGGTTTCCGCCATGCGATGCCGGTGCGTAAATCGCTGAAAACCCGCACGCTGTTTAACGTGCTCGGGCCGCTGATCAACCCGGCACGTCCGCCGCTGGCACTGATTGGCGTGTACAGCCCCGAACTGGTGCAGCCGATTGCAGAAACATTGCGGGCACTGGGTTATGAGCGTGCTGCGGTGGTTCACGGCGGCGGCATGGATGAAGTGGCGATCCACGCGGCAACGCAGGTTGCGGAGCTGAAAGACGGTCAAATAACCAGTTATGAACTGACGCCACAGGACTTCGGTATGGATAATTATCCGATAGAATCCCTGCTGGGTGGCGAGCCGGAAGAAAACCGTGACATTCTGGCACGCTTATTACAAGGTAAAGGAGATCCGGCCCATGAAGCCGCGGTGGCCGTTAATGTAGCGATGTTACTGCGTCTGTTCGGTCAGGAAGATTTAAAGCAAAATGCACAACAGGCTTTGGACGTCATGCGCAGCGGTGAACCCTACCAGCGCGTGGTGGCATTGGCAGCAAGAGGATAAGTGATGCAGCAGGAAACCGTGCTCCACAAAATTGTTCGCGATAAAGAAATTTGGGTCGCGGCACGTAAAGATCAGCAACCGCTGGCCAGCTTTCAGAACGACATAACTCAGAGCCAGCGCAGTTTCTACCATGCCCTGCAAGGGGCAAGAACCGCCTTTATTCTGGAGTGCAAACAAGCGTCTCCGTCGAAAGGCAAGATCCGCGATAACTTTGATCCGGTAGAAATCGCCAGCGTTTATAAAGACTACGCTTCCGCCATCTCCGTATTAACGGACGAAAAATACTTCCAGGGCAGTTTTGATTTTCTGCCGCTGGTGAGCAAAACCGTCACACAGCCTGTGCTGTGCAAAGATTTTATTATCGACCCGTATCAGATCCATCTGGCCCGTTTCTATCAGGCTGATGCGATTTTGCTGATGCTGTCAGTGCTCGATGACGATCAGTACGTTCAGCTCGCCGCGGTTGCTCACAGCCTTAACATGGGC